>JBAXBD010000025.1:0-21171 GCA_037142165.1 Schlesneria sp.
TTTGATCGGCCCACCTGCCGGGCGTGGAACGCTTGCAATCGAAATCAAGCGTTCCACTGGTCGTCCATTTTCAGGATGGACAGTGAGCGCGGGTTCGCCAATCTTCTGCAAAACCTCAAACACTTCGCCGTGTGAACCATCTTCATTCACGATGGCGTATTCGTACAAGGGCATTTCCGTTCCTTTGCATCGCGATCGGATGCGGGTTATTTCGTTTCCGGCGGAGTTGTCTTCTTGACGACTGTCGGGGGAATTTTGGCTCCCTCTGGATAGAATTTCATCGACAACGAATTCACGCAATGCCGGGTATTTTTCTTGGTGTAACCTTCGCCTGTGAAGACGTGACCCAGATGGCCACCGCAGTTCTTGCAGACAATTTCGATTCGTTCGCCGTCGGCATCGGGAACCTTTTTCACCGCCTTGGGAATCTCGTCGTCAAAGCTTGGCCAGCCGCAGTGACTTGAAAACTTGTCTTTCGAGTTATAGAGCGGCGCATTACAGCGACGGCAGACATAAGTTCCTGGATCTTTCTTATCGGTGTACTCACCGATGAAGGGACGTTCCGTCCCTTTTCGCAGGATGATATGTTGTTCCTCGCGAGTCAGGACGTTGTACTCGGTAGGAGGCTTTGACGCTTCTTGTGTTGCATCATCGGAACCATCGGCCACGCTTTTCTCCTTCTTATCTGGAGCAGCAGCAGGGGTTTTGGGCGGGTTCTTTCCGGTTTGCGGAGGTGCCCCGTTCACGCCGTTAAACGTCACCATCAACAATCCTGCTGCAGCCAGGACGAACCATGTTTGCTTCGAACGAAACCAGGAATTCATCAGCATCGAAGACTCTCCCTTCCATTACTTAAAGATCAACATCCTGTTCGATGTCGTCTACTTTATTCAGGTTACCGTTAATTCGTCGTTCTGCCAGCGGATTCGCGTACGTTCGATCATCATAACGTGTTTGCGCCGAGGCAGTCCCTTTCTCGATCGTCGGAATAATTATACCCTGATGGACTGGGAATGGGACATGCCGACAGATGAACTTCCGAATGAATTACCCGTGAACGAGAACCGCCTCGGTGGCTGGCGTTGGTTCGCTGTTTATTGCGTGTTATCGATGGTCATCAATTGGCCACTCGTCGGTTCGTTGACGACCCACATTTCATACGGGCATGAAGAACAGATCACCGTGCCGTTACTGAATCTGTGGACAGTCTGGTGGAACGCCGACCGTGTCGCGCAAGGATTTCGAGGATATTGGAATTCCCCGATTTTCTATCCGACTGAAAAGACATTTGCTTTTTCTGAAGCGCAGCCGACGTCAATGATTGTGGCGCCATTGATCTGGCTGACGGACAATCGTGGGTTGGGATACAACATTTATCAACTGCTGATTATTGCCTTGAACGGATTCAGTGCTCATCGACTGTTACGGCGAGTCGGGCACATTCAATGGCTGGCATTTTGCGGCGGTTTCATGTCACAGATCCTTCCGTTCGTGATCTGGCAGTTTGGCGTTGTGCAGCTCACTACGATATTTGGCATCCATTGGACTCTTCACGCCGTCCTTGATCTCTTTGGTACCGGTGTGTCTCGAAGTGTATCCGGTGATTCCATGGAACAGAATCCAGATTCAACGTCGACGATCGAGTCGAAAACGAAGCGAGTTCACTCGCACTTGATGACTGGGATACGACTGGGCCTTGCGTACGGACTGACTTACTGTCTCTGCAATTATTGGGGATTATTTCAGACTCTATTGCTGCTTCCCTGTTCCGTGTTCCTTTGGAATCGGCGTCTTTTGACGTATGCGTTCTGGCAGAATATAGGATTGGCGGCGCTGATTGCTGTGGTGATGATCGGGCCATTTGCCTGGTTACAACGCTCGTTGTCTCACGAACACAACTGGCAGACGGATCGAACCCAGGAACTGATCCACGGACTGTCGGCTCATTGGCGGGACCACGCTGATACACCCTGGAACACGATCACGTCGTGGCTGGAATTCCCGGAAGCGGATCGCAACAACGTCTGGGCTCTAGGTGGTGGGGGACTGAAACTACTATTGGTTCCACTCGGTTTTGTCGTTGCGTTGTTCACTCCACGACGGCGTCAATGGGGGTTATTCGTTCTCGTATTCGGCCTGATGGCGTTTGGGCTTTCTCTCGGTCCAACCATTCGAATCAAGACCGAGATGCCTCTTACCGGGGGAGTGTGTCCTTACGAGTTACTTCAGAAATACGTACCGGGGTTCTCGCTGATTCGCAGTCCCTTCCGGTTTGCGATTTTCGTTCAGCTTGCCGCGGTCTGGTTAAGCGTTGAAGCATTGGATGTTCTGAATCCGAAAAGATGGCTGTCGAGTGATTCGGTCACTGGAGAGCCAGCACGTTGGCAATGGCCGCAGTTCATTCATCAGTTCTTCGGCATGAAACCTGAGGAGCGGCCTTGTTTACGATTGCTGATACCGCTTGTCCTGGCGAGCACGTTGACTTCGTTAGAGGCCGTACCGCCGCAGACGCGACTTTACGAGCTTCCTTCGAGGCATGGACTGCCTGTGTGGGTGACATGGCTGCGTGACAACGCGGAATTGAACGCCGGTGTTGCTTGTCTGCCATTCCCGTTGGGATATCAAGTGACCGACTATGCAGAGACGACGGTGTGGATGTACTGGGGGACATTTCACGGGCGACCATTGTTGAACGGGTATTCTGGCTTCTTCCCTGCTTCTTACAATCAGTTGAGGGACGGGTTGGCTCAGTTTGAAAAACCACCCAATCCGGTAGAGAACGACCAGGATGACGCGAAGTTCTCACGTTACGGGCCGGACAATCCGGGTCTGAAGCGGCTTAACGAAAGTGATGCCCGCTACGTTGTGGTGAGACGGTCCTTTGGAACCCGTGACGATGTCTGGAACCATCCACAGACCCGGTTTCGCTGGGCTCACGTTGCCAGTGACGAAATCGAGAAGGTCGATATCTATGAATTGCCGAAACGAGACGTTGAATGATACCAGGACAAACTTGAATTCAGCCGGCACCGGCAACGCCGTGTAGGGTTTGACGTGAGGAAAACAGGGGTTCCACTGAAGACCGTGCTACTGCTTGACGGTCTTAAGTCAAGCAGTGCCGAACGACACAGTGAGCTTCGATTTCAAGACACTGCTTCTCCGAGGACTCCGAAGCGGTGGCACATGAAAATGAAGGTGAAAGAAAATTCCTTCAGGGCATTGCGGCAACTGGCTGACCGATATCCGTGATTTAGAATCGATGACCGCACTGAGGCCCGTTCTTGGTGAGGGTCAGGATTTCGGGACCTGTTTCAGTGATCAAGATCGTATGTTCGAATTGAGCCGACAGGGACAGATCCATTGTGCGGACGGTCCATTTATCGCGCGTATCGAGCATTGTCCGCCAGGTTCCGATGTTGAGCATCGGCTCGACCGTAAAACACATACCAGGCTCGATCACCACCTGGGCCACACCCGTTTTGGGAACATAGTGGGGGACGCCTGGTTCCTGGTGGAATTCACGTCCCAGGCCGTGTCCCTGGTATTCCTGAACGACGGAAAGTCCCTGGTTCCTGGCGAATCGCTCAATCGCCCGACCGATATCGCTGATTTTTCCAAACGGCTGAATGGCCTGAATGCCGATATACAACGCTTCAAACGTTGCCTGAACAAGACGGCGTGCTTCGGCGGAAACATTGCCGATCAAGAACGTCTCGGACGAATCACCATGCCAACCATCGACGATCGTCGTTAAGTCGACGTTGACGATATCGCCGTCACGCAATGGCATTTTATTGGGAATGCCGTGGCAGACGACTTCATTCACACTGGTACACAGACTGTTGGGATAGGACTTGTATCCGAGACAGGCGGGGATATGGCCGTGATCCATCGTGTAATCGTACACGATTTTGTCGAGTTCAAGCGTTGTAATTCCTGCTTTGACGATCGGACGGACGTGGTCCATCAGTTGCGCATTAAAGCGACCTGCCGCACGAAGTCCTTCGCGCTCTTCTTCGGTCAAATACAGGGGACATTTCGAATGAGGTTTGCGTCGCAGTACGTTCATGATATTCAACAGAAAACTCCTGACCGCCCCATATGCGACGATCGTTAGGGAACCAGTACGGAGCTCGGCGCAAACTGGTTGACAACGTTAAACAGTGTCATCACCCTGCGACCATTTCGCAAGCCAAATACCATCGAATCACGAGGCAAATTCCAAGACCTGTCCATTCAGGAGGGTGAAAACCAGGGGGGTTACTGCCCCAAATGCAGGGTGTTTTCCGATTCGACCAGCAAAAACGATTTTCCACGTTTTTTCCCCAGGCATTTCGTCGCAGCGATGTCTGGAAGGACAAATAACGAAACTCGTGCTAACTTCCGTTGATGTGATTTTTGACCTTAACTCGATTCATGGAAGAAAGGCTGATGGGTGTTGAATCGTTAGGCCGAGCATTGGTTCACCGCAATTATCGCCTGTTCTTGCTCGGACAAGGGATCTCTCTGGTTGGAACCTGGATGCAACAGGTTGCGATGTCGTGGCTCCTTTATCGACAGACAGGGTCTCCCTTTTTACTGGGGTTGATCGCTTTCTCCAGCCAGATTCCCAATCTGTTTCTCTCCCCGCTGGCGGGGGTTGCTGCAGATCGCTGGAATCGACATCGGGCGATTATTGTCACTCAATTTCTGGCAATGACGCAGGCGGTGCTGGTTCTGATTGTCGTGAACTCGAGCGGTGAGGTCGTCTGGAAGCTGGTCGGATTAGGGTTCTTTCAAGGTCTGATTAATGCGTTCGACGTGCCGTTACGGCAATCGTTTCTCGTGGAAATGGTCCCTGACCGACAACATCTTGGAAACGCCATCGCACTCAATTCGTCGATTTTTAATGGAGCTCGACTGGTCGGTCCTTCGCTTGCCGGATTGATCATTTCAGTCTGGGGCGAGTCGGCTTGTTTTTTGCTAAACGCGGTCAGTTACGTCGCTGTGATTCTGGCATTGCTCACCATGCGGGATCTGCCGGTTCGCCTGAAGCCGCCGCGAGGAAAGGTTCTGGAACGACTCAAGGAGGGATTCACATACGCCTTCGGTTTTGTTCCGCTTCGCGCGCTACTGATGTTGCTGGCGGTGATCAGTTTCATGGCGATGTCAACCAGCGTACTGATCCCTGTTTTCGCGAAAGACATTTTGAAAGGTGATGCACATACGCAGGGATTATTGATGGGGGCAAGTGGAATTGGCGCGTTGGGTGCGGCGCTCTACCTCGCGTCGAGAAAATCGGTCCTCGGACTGGGTCAGTTGATTTTCGCGGCCGCAGGGTGTTTTGGTGCGAGTCAAATCGCGTTCTCTTACTCATCGCAATTATGGATATCCCTGCCGATACTGATGGTTTCAGGATTTTGCCTGATGTTGAACATGGCCTCCGTAAACACGTTGATTCAAACAATCACGGAGGAAGACAAACGAGGACGGGTCATGAGTCTCTATGCGATGTCATTTACTGGGGTGGCACCGCTTGGCAGCCTGATGGGCGGAAGTCTGGCCGCTCAGATCGGGGCACCCGCTTCCGTCCGGGTTGCGGGTATAATCTGTATTGCTGCGGCATTATTGTTCGGGCTGAAGCTTCCGCTTCTGCGAAAACTTGTTCGTCCTATCTATGAACAGGCTGGCATCCTTCCGAAGACTGTAACTGCTGTTTCGTCAATTGAGACATGAGCCACTTAAAATCGCTGGCGTTGGTCCTGAAAAGAGTTATTGATTATCCTGATACTCCCTGCACAAGATGAAAAAGCGACTTCAGAATTTCACAGAAACGTCCTCAGAACTGGCCTTCAGACTTGGAAAGTCTGTATGACTTGCGATGATGCTTTGTGTCTGTCCGAGTTCGTACCTGCCCATGAATCCTGACTAACAGCCCTGCCTGGATACTTCGTTAGCAGACGGCGACGACTGCGATTACGAAAAAACTCATAACGAAAACCATCTTCGGAGAACCCGCTAGTGGAACCTTCTTCGTCTTTGCCGACCGATAAGACAGCTCCCCGACGAAGCTTTCTGGCCGCAGCCGGTTCAATTGTGATCGGTGGACTGATCACTCTGACTCCGCTTTTTTCAGGGTTAGCATTCTTTATGGATCCGCTCCTGAGGCGACGTGCGCCATTCAAAGGAGGGGACACTGACGGATTTCTGGCAGTGACAAATCTCAGTGATCTTCCTGAAGACGGAACCCCGTTGCGATTCGTACTTCGTGCTGACAAGGTTGATGCCTGGAATGAATTCAAAGACCAGTCGATTGGTACCGTCTATCTGCGTAAACTGCCTGGTAACCAGATCGTGGCGTTCAATGACACCTGCCCTCACCTTGGTTGCAAGGTGGATTACCAGGAAGCCAGTAAAACATTCTTGTGTCCCTGTCATGCCAGTGCGTTTCAACTGGATGGCGAGCCGATGAACAAGATTCCTCCTCGAAGACTCGATACTTTGGAATCGAAGACGGACCCCGACGGAAAGGTCTGGATCAAATACCAGGACTTTCAATGCGGCGTCGAAAAGAAGGGGGCTGTCTGATGAATACGTTATTAGATTGGCTGGACCACCGAACCGGTTATCGAACCCTGATGCACGAGGCGTTGAACGAGCCGATTCCTGGTGGAGCAAAGTGGAAGTATGTCTGGGGAAGCACACTGACGTTCGTTTTTGCTGTGCAAGTCATCACGGGATTTTTCCTTTGGAGTGCCTATAGCCCGAGCACCCTGACTGCGTGGGAAAGCGTGTATTACATTCAGAACGTGATGTCTTACGGATGGCTGGTGCGAGGTATCCATCATTTTGCCGCACAGGCCATGATGATTCTCCTGGGCCTGCACTTCATGCAGGTGATTATCGCTGGTGCATATCGTGCTCCTCGCGAGGTTAATTTCTGGTTGGGACTGGTCTTGATGCAGATCGTGCTGGGTTTGTCGCTGACGGGATATCTCCTTCCATGGGATCAAAAGGGATACTACGCCACGAAGGTTGCGACGAACATCGTCGGCGTGACGCCGATGATTGGTCCTCAACTGCAACAAATCGCTCAAGGGGGGACGTCGTACGGGCACCACACGTTGACCCGGTTTTTTGCGTTACACGCAGGCATTTTCCCGGCATTGCTAGTGGGATTTCTGGCACTCCATATTTTCGTGTTTCGCAGGCACGGAATTACCGTTTCTAAATCGGATGAAACCAAGCCCGCTGGAACGTTCTGGCCGGACCAAGTATTGATGGATGCGGTCGCCTGCCTGGGTGTATTGGCGACGATTCTGTTTTTCACCGTCTGGAAGGGAGCCGAATTGACTGGTCCCGCCGACTCGTCCGAAGCCTACTCAGCCGCACGACCCGAATGGTACTTTTTGTTCCTGTTCCGATTCTTGAAGATCGAAGAAGTCGACAAGTTAGGGCTGGCGTTTGGAGCGCTTTACGTCCCTGGTGCGATCATGGGGGTGATTGCACTGATGCCATTCATCGGGCATTGGAAACTGGGTCACCGATTCAACATCGCCTTTACGTTTGCGCTCCTCGCCGGAGCGACCTTCCTGACGGCGATTGCTCTCAAGGAGGACGCTGCTGACAAGAATTATCAAGCGGCAGTGAAAGCTGCTGAATTTGAAGGTCATCGCGCGGCAGAATTGGCAAAAGAATTCGGTATTCCTCCGACGGGCGCTTTAAGTTTGCTGAAAGAAGATGCGAGGATTCAGGGACCGAAACTTTTTGCCCGCCATTGTGCCAGTTGCCATCGATACAACGGTCACAACGGGCTGGACCAGGTGAGAATGAGAGAAGTTGAAGAGGGTGGTCATAAGGTCAAAGTCGAGGAGCCAGCAACCGCTGCAGACCTTGGGCAATTTGGCTCGCGCAAGTGGATTACGGACGTTCTCACGAGCTACGCTACGACCTTTGAACCACTTAAACACGCTGGCGAAAAGGGCGAGAAATTCCTGAATGGAGAAATGGCCGGATGGGTCAAAGAGAACGCGGAAACTCTTAAGAAATCGGAAAACGCCAGTTCATTGCAAAGCCTCGTCGAATTTCTTGTGTCTCAAGGGGGACGGAAAGAAATGCAACCGTTCGATCCGGTGCTGGTTGCCGCCGGAAAAGAGATCTTCAAAACAGGGAAACTTGCCAGCGGTTCTTTCACCATGAATTGTTCTGATTGTCATGCCTTAAAACCGGCTGACGGTTCGGAATCCCTCGGGGACGGTGCGGGACCTGGTTACCCGACGCTGACAGGTTATGCATGTCCACAATGGTTGACTGAATTTGTGAAAAACCCTGCTCATGATTCGTTTTATGGACCCGAACGTAATCTGATGCCCGCGTTCGAATCGAAGCTCAGTGACAAGGAACTAAAGCAACTGATTGACTGGATGGTCGGGGAATATTTTCAATCGAAGTGACAAAGTTGGCAGTTGTCCTGAATCGTCTCGTGTCAGGCCAAGAAATGGGACTTATATGAAGAATGGGACTCATAGGACGATGTGTCCCAATGGTCTCTTAAGTCCTATTTGTCCCAAACAACGTCCTTTAATCGTTGTCCGTTAGAAAAACCAACATGACAATCAGCTCGCTGCCGCTCAGCTATTGCACCAATGTTCATCCAGGTCGAACGGTCGCGGAAGTTGAAGACGGACTTGATCGTTTCACGTTACCGATCAAAACAAATTATGGATCTGATCTGGCTGCAGGTTTATGGCTGGCTGCTCCCGTGATACGTGAGCTTGGTCAGTCGACAGACGACACGAATCGATTTGTCGAACGCGTGCGTGAGCGTGGCTTATCCTGTTATACGCTGAATGCATTTCCTTATGGCGATTTTCACTCAGCCCGGGTGAAGGAAAATGTTTACCTTCCGGATTGGACTCAGCCTGATCGTCTTGAATATACGCTCGGCTGTGCTCGGTTGCTTTCGAAGTTTCTGGATGCCGGGACGGACGGTAGTATTTCGACGGTACCACTTGGGTTTAAGCCATTTGAACAACCGACAGATTTCGCTGACCGTTGTGCCGATCAGTTAATCGAACTGGCCCATGGTTTGGACAGATTATGGAGCGATACGGGCCGCATGATTCGATTGGCGATCGAGCCTGAACCTTTCTGCGTCATCGAAACCACTGCCGAAACGATTCATTTTTTTCGTCGACTTCGTGAACGGGCATCTGCATCGAAGGCATTGGATGTTGTGAACACACACTTGGGAGTCTGTTACGACGTGTGTCATCAGGCGGTCGAGTTCGAAGACGTGGCTGCGTCGATTCGTTCGCTTGATGCAGAGGAGATAAGGATCAACAAGGTTCACATTACGTGTGCCATTGAAGTTTCCAAACCGGACGAGCGGAAGGAGGCACTTGCAGCGTTATCAAGGTATGCCGAACCAAGATATCTACATCAGACGTTTGCTCGTTCCAGCGACGGTTTGATCTCAAAATATGTTGATCTGGATCAGTCAATGACTTCGAATCCTCCGCCCGAATTTCGAGGGGCGGAAATGTGGAGAGTTCATTTTCATGTGCCTGTTGATGCCGAACAGCTTGGACCACTTGGGACGACGCGGGGTGAATTAAAGCGTGCTCTGGAGGTGATTCCCGAACTGGATTACGCCCCGCATCTCGAAGTTGAAACTTATACTTGGGAAGTATTGCCTGGAGTTGGAAGTCCGAATATCGTCGACGGTTTCACGCGTGAATTACTGGCAACGAAGTCATTGCTGGGTTTTTAAGATTTAAGGCGAATTAGCGTGAAGGCCAGTACCGTCAGGATCGTCATCCTTTGGTTGCGGTCGGAAACAGAATTTCGGTGAGGCGATTCCAGTGAGTGTAATCAGCAACGATAATATCGGCACCAGCCTGGATTAGCCGAGTCCGTTTCCAATCCTCAACCTTTCCGCTTCGATGTGTTTCGTCGGTGGCACATCCGATCGCAATGCCGCCAAGCTCCTTGACGTTTTCAATTTCGACAAAACCATCACCGAGGCCGAGTAATTCGGAACCGTCGATGAGGGATTCGGCGAGTGTTTGCTTCATTACAGCCAGTTTAGAGAACTCGCGTGAATCCGCACCTGGACCAAAAATCCGGCCTTCGAAGAAATGATCGATACCAAGCAACTTTGCTTCACGTTTTACGTTTACCACCGCCGTGCCGCTTGCCAGAGTCAATTGGACCCCTCGCGTCTGTAAGTCCGTCAATAGCGCCCTGGCACCAGGGACAAGCAGGTCATCGGTTGTGCATTTACTAGCGTTCAGCATCGATATCCGTTGATCGGCTTTGTGAATCAACGCGTCGAGAAACTTCTGAGTGTAAAATTCAGGGGATTCCGGGTTGCCTCCACGTTCTTTTGCCGCGTTAACGAAATAGTCCATCTGATAAATCGTAGGGCGACCATTCAGATTCAGTACAAAATTTGAAATGTAGTTTGTTAAGTCGCAATCCGATTCTGTTGTACCTGGCAGTTGTCGTAGCACGTTGAACATCATATTGACCATGATTTCGACCCATCCAGATCGGATCAGGCTGAGGGTACCATCAAAGTCAATCACCGCAGCACGGGGTGGTCGTTGAAGTTGAAGCGGACGAATAATTTCTGGCATGAATCAGGCGAGTCCAAAAGGGAAAATGTTCTTCGAGTATACCTTGGATATAAGGTGTATCTGTACTTGAGGGGGTTCGTCAAAGTCGCGGCACGATTCGAATCGAATCCTCAGTACAGTTGCGTTTTCTGCTGGTACGATGGTATCTCAATGACTTCTCCAGGGGGCATCCGTCGGGACGGTGCTTCGCTCGCAGTACACATTCTTGCAGGGATCGATCTAACGTGAAACGCCTCGTATTGTTTGCCGCCGTCATTCAAGTTTGTTTTTACGGAAATCTGCAGGCTCAGATTGACGAGTCGCCGCTGAACCTTGAACCGGTTCTTGCGTTCGAAAACCTGAAGTGGACTGGATGGCAGCCGGAAGCCGACGATGGAAAGGCCGCTCCGCTAAGACCGATCTTGTTGACGAACGCCGGTGACGGATCAAATCGCATTTTCGTGCCGCAGCAGCAGGGAATTATCCATGTCTTTAAACCTGATTCAAAAGAAACGTCGGTGTTTCTCGATATCTCGAAAAAGGTGGTTTATATCGACAAGGAAAACGAAGAAGGTTTTCTGGGGATGGCCTTCCATCCCAAGTTCAAGACAAACGGCGAGTTCTTCGTCTACTACACAACCAGAGACGCCGACGCACCTCATACAACGGTCGTTTCGCGATTCAAAGTTTCCAAGGATGACCCCAATAAAGCTGATCCAAACAGTGAAGAAGAATTGCTGGTTGTTGCGCACCCGTATTGGAACCACAAAGGGGGAACAATTTGTTTTGGCCCGGATGGGTTTCTTTACATCGCCATCGGTGACGGCGGTGCCGGCAATGATCCGCATGGAAACGGGCAAAATCTGCAGACCTTGCTTGGAAAAGTTCTGAGAATTGATGTCGATCGAAAAGAAGGCAATCTGAAATATGGCATACCTAAAGATAATCCGTTTGTTGGAAAAGTCGCTAATAAGCAGCTGATTGCTCGACCCGAGATCTACGCCTATGGAATTCGCAATATCTGGCGGATGTCGTTCGATCGACAGACCGGCGAGCTATGGGCCGCGGACGTCGGTCAGAATCTTTGGGAAGAAATTGATCTGATTACAAAAGGGGGAAACTATGGTTGGAATCTGCGCGAATCGAAACACGAATTTGCCCCGAACAGCACGGGCGTTGGCCCTGGATTTGTAGAACCAATCTTTGAATACAATCATGATGTGGGCAAGTCGATTACGGGCGGAAACGTTTATCGAGGCAAAAAGCTTCCCGCGTTAAATGGTTATTACCTCTATGCAGATTACGTCTCGGGTCGGCTCTGGGCATTGAAGTATGACAACTCAAAGAAAGCCGTCATCGCGAATCATCCCATCCCCTATCAAGGCGCTGCGTTTCCCGTCATCAGCTTCGGAGAAGATGAAGCAGGTGAAGTTTACTTTATGATTGTTAGTCCAACCGGACGAGGAATTTATACGTTTCGAAGTCTGGCGAAGTAATTCCATTTCGGAAGTGATATCAGGCGGCTTAAGCCCGATGTGCTGACTTGAGAATATCGTGAGCACGGTCATTGATACGGTGGCGAGCGGCTCTTCAAACTCAGTACCATCGGGTGGATGCGCTGGTATTCCTACCTCAATTGCGATTCTGTGAGATTTTCAGTTGTGTGACCGGGCGGTCTCGACCGTGTGAACCTTTGCGAGTGCGGAGCTTTTGCTGTGACAGAACAAATTCCGTCTGATTCCAATCCCAGCGAAAGCGATCTCGCCGCCGTGGAACGATTGGGAGTTGCGTATCGCCGAATTGTTGACCAGCTCGGTCGTGTCATCATCGGCCAGCGCGCGGTGGTTGAAGAACTGCTGGTCGCGATGCTCGCTGGCGGCCATGCGTTGCTGGTCGGTGTCCCAGGGCTCGCTAAAACCCTGATGGTACGAACGCTTTCGGATACGTTGAATCTGTCGTTCAACCGGATTCAATTCACTCCTGATCTGATGCCGGCGGACATTACAGGAACCGAAGTCATTCAAGAGGACAAGGCTACTGGCGGACGCGAGTTCAAGTTCATTCCCGGTCCAGTGTTTGCCAATGTGCTCCTGGCCGACGAGATTAACCGGACCCCTCCCAAAACCCAGGCGGCGTTGCTTGAAGCAATGCAGGAACATCAAGTTACTGCGGGTGGTAAGCGACACAAGTTACCCGTTCCGTTTTTTGTCTTGGCAACTCAAAATCCGATCGAGCAGGAAGGAACATATCCGCTTCCTGAAGCACAACTCGATCGATTCATGTTTGAGATTCTCGTCAATTATCCGACCGAAGACGAAGAGTTTGAAATCGTCCGTCAGACAACGGTTACAAATCATACGGTGATTGAAAAAGTGCTGAGTTACGAAGAATGGATAAATCTTCAAGCACTTGTTCGACGGGTTCCCGTGGCCGACTCAGTGATTCGTTACGCGATGCAGTTTGCTCGACTGACTCGGGAAGGGCCAGCTCAACCTGATTTCATTAAGAAATACGTCAGTTGGGGTGCAGGTCCTCGTGCCAGCCAATTCTTGATACTCGGTGCAAAGGCCCGTGCGATACTTCATGGACGACCTTACGTCAGTATCGAAGATGTTCAATCAGTGGCGGCCCCGGTGTTGCGTCACCGCATTCTGACCAACTTCAACGCCGAAGCAGAAGGAATTCGCCCCGATGATATCGTCAAGAAGCTGCTGGCATTAATCCCGCCCGACGGTGCTATCGACCGCCTGCTCCCGAAAGTATTTAAGACCGCCTGACATCAGATTCGTTCAGCCGAATTGTTTGATACACGTCAATTCGACCGTTGACGCGTGATAATTTATTGATCGTTTCTTAAGGATTCGTTCTAGACGAAAAACTCCCCTGGCCAGTCTTTTCATCTGCAGTGGGATCGGTTGGAGCAGGGGACCGTTTTCCCAACGAGTCTGCTAATGGTCTGAGCTGATTCACTCGACACACGGTGCGATAAAGGCACCGTCCGGTACAGTTCGGGTCATTGTTCTCAACGACAAAAGTTCCAGATCGGATTCCTTCAGCCAGCCGTGGCAACAGCTCGTCCAACAGGATCTCTAGCGACTGAATCACTGTGGCGTCGAGGGGCTCGAACTTGCTGCGGCCCATGCCCGGCTTGAATCCTGTATCGCGCAAGGCCCAAAACCCCATTTGGTACGGAACTGCATCGGGTGTGACAAGCCCCAGCCGTTTTACGGCAAGTAAATACAATGGCAATTGAATCGAACGTCCGCTGAGGAGATCGTCGTTTTTTAGACTCGGTCGCTGACCGGTCTTATAATCGACGACAACATAAGCCGGACGTCCTTCGTACGAGCCTACATCGACGCGATCGATTCGACCCCGTAGATTGACGAGATTATCGCCGTTGCCAAACCCGATTGCATGATGGACTTCCAGAGTTGCGGAGGAAACTTCAGGCAGTCGTCCAAACGGAATTTCGGGAGCAAGCGATTGCGTTTCTTTAATGACTTCGTCGACGCGCTGCTCATACTCGCCCTGTTGTTCGACGAATGCATCAGCCCATTGCTTGAGGATTGTACGTTCGATTTTTATCAATGCTCGTTGCAGTTCCGTCGCGGGAACATGGCGATCAAGTTGCAAATCGACAAGCTCACAAAACCGATTTCTGAGCGCTTCAGGATCTGCGAAGGTCCCTTCGATCAAGAGCTTGGCTAGAACTTCGTGCAGCAACGTCCCGCGCGCGGCGTAGTCTGTTCCTTCCTCAGGTGCTTCGACCGCGCCGACTTTCAACACCGTTGATAGCCAGAATTGGAAAGGGCAACGTGCATAGCTTTCAAATTCGGTCGCGCTAAACTGATGATGATTCCCAAATCGTTGTCGAAGTCCGAGCAGGTTTTGGGGCAGTTCCAAACGCCCTTCATATTTCGTAAATCCCCGCTCGTGGAATCGATCGCTGGCAACTTCGCAGGCGGCAAGGGTGTTGAACGCCCTCTTGCGAAGAGAGTCAAGATCGAGGACAGCACGAAATAACTTGGGATGACCTTCACGAGCCAGGACCATCGCAGAAAGTCGCAGATCAGTTGGTGTGATCGATCGATCAACAGATGGAACGGGATTCAGTTGGCCTTCGCGGGTTTCCTTAAGTGAGTCACTGGAAAAGAGCGACTTCAATGCGGTGACATAGGGGCTTGGGAAAACCGGCTGCCCTTTGGAATTAACGGCAGGGTAGCTAAGTGTCAGGCTTTGCCGGGCCCTCGTGACAACACTGTAAAATAAGAACATTTCGTCCGCGTGATGTCCAGATCGGTGCCGCAGTGCAACTCCATGTGAAATGAAATCGCGTCGTTCAGACTCACTGAAAAGACAGTCATCGGTACGCGTCGTCGGGAAGCTGTTCTCGGTCAGTCCGATGAGAAAGAGGTGCGGGATATCCAAGTTCCGAATTTGTTCAACGCCAAGTATTCGAATGCAACCGCCGGTTTCCGTTTCTGAATTCACTGTTTCATGGCTAAGCAAATCCCGAAACTCAGAAACAAAATCCGCGAGTGACAATGACCGTGCCCGTCCGGTCGCAACAAGCTTTTGATCGGCTTCGGCGGCGGTCCGCAAGATTCGCTGCAGTAAGTCCAGGTCGCGAGATTCGTCAATTGCCAGTTCGTCATTTGCCGTGTCGATACGGCGTTTCCATCCAAGCTCATCGCCAAGCGCAGCCAGAACATCGGCCCAGTCGTTCAACGTGTGCGGTCGACGTAGCCGCTCGAGGGTCTTCGACAATCGTGTGAGAAGAGGGGCCGCCAAGCTTGCAATCTCATGGAAGGAATCGCCACGAGTTGACGACGAGTTCAATGAGTCGGTCGGGTGACCTCTCAAGGCACGAAGCATCACGTCGCGTCCCGAATCGATTCTCAGATACCGAAGCGATGCCGCAACGGCGCGAATCGCTCGCCCGGATTCCAATTCGGGCCAGCCGGGGTGGAATAGATGCGAATCCAAAAAGGAATGAAGTCGTTCAAAGGGCCAATCTTCCAATTCCAATTGCAGCAACGAAAAAATCGCTCGGACGACCGAACTCGATGTGAATGGCGATTCGGCCTCGCACCAGACGGGCAATCCGGCGGACGCGAGATACTGATACAATCGCGGTCCATCATCCGAAATGGAACGAAGACCAATGACGATGTCTTGCGGCCGAGGTACCGCCACCGTTGTTGCCGAATGCGATCGTTGACTGCGTTGGTGTTGGCCCCGATTCAACAAGGCCTTGATTCGACGAGCGACAGCCTCCCATTCTGCGAAGGGGCCAATTGCTTCAATGATTTCCAGGCCATCGGTTTCACTGGACGGTTTTACAAAACGAGGATTCGCAAAAAGTCGGTCAGCAATGATTCGAACGGATTTCAATGAACTGGAAGGAATTTGTGGCAGCGAATCATCGGTTACATTCGACATGCCGGATGGCAATCTTTCCAACCGATAAGTTGCATTTTCCGGAAGTTGTTCTTCAATTCGAGCGATTGCGGCTTGCGGTTTTGCGAACAGGTCATTTCGGGATAGTGGCTGTTCGGCGGGCAACGAGATAAAGATTTCATCAATCCAGCTCGCCAAATAACCGAGTATTTCGTATTGGGTCTGAGTGAAATCTGCAAAGCCATCAACGATAAGAGTCCGCAAGTCCGCAAACGGCCCGCGAACTCCGTCGCTGAGTGCGGTTCGGGCCAACCAGAATCGACCTTCGTTGTCGTACCAGTTTTGTTCGAGAAGTTGCTGTTGGTAACGAGAATAGATCAGTCCCACTTCGAGATCGCGTCTTGCAAAATTCGATGTCCTCTGCTGACAAGCTTCGACAAATGTTTCCGGCCAGATTTCTTCCCGTTTCAGTTCGCTGATAAAGCTGGAAATCACGTCAAAGAAGCCTGTTGTTCCGACGATTGGTTGAAAGTAACGGAGCTCGCCTTGTTCCTGAAGCGATGCGGCAATTCGTCGAATCAGCAGCCGCTTCATCACGGGCGAAATAGGCGAAGCTGGATGTCCCGCCGCTTCGAGAATCCGCGCGGCGAACCGGTCAAATGTCAAAATGTTTGGAGCAAAACAGACGGTTCCAATTTGACCGGCAACTTGTTGAGTCAAGCATTTTTGAATGCGGTGAGTAGGGGTCAGCCACAGTGATGTTCCCGGTCGATTCTCTGACCGGCCGCGTTCGAGTGCGGTGCAGTACGTTTTGAGCAGCTTGGCTGTTTTTCCTACCCCTGCACAGCCTGTAACAATAGTGACGTGTGACATAAATGGATTGTAATCGGCTGTCTCGGTAAGGACTAGTAGGCAGCAAGTGACGCGGTTGGATTTGATAACGCGATAAATTGAATCGATTTTGGAGCATGCGAAATGAGAATATCGATTCAGCGATTGAGATCGTTCAGACCTTGACCGGTTCGCGGAGGCGCCATCTGGCGTGATGGCGCCATTTGTCTGTAATCAATTGCACCAAGAAACTGCCGAAAGGCGTCGTCGAGCTCTGGAAAGGGAACGTATCTCACTGTCGGATTTCCAACATTTCCAGTCACTCTGACACCAATCCAGTCACCACCCATGAACAGGTTTTGAAGCAGTCGACGTGAACCGCGTCCGGGATTCGAACCAAACTCCAGATCCATTCCGCCGTCAAAGCCGACATATCCCCGACCACGTAGACTCATCGCATCACCCAGAAGCTCGATTGATTTAAAGTCGAAACGGCTGTTAGCAATCGTAAATCGTAAATCGGCTTGTGCAAACGCCGTTCTATCTGGAACACGCAATTGAGGCATTTGAAACATCTGCACAAATAGCGGCAATTCGTAAAGCGATGCAGGAGCGATCCGCAAACTTCCCTCACCTTCCATTTTGTCGGCATCCGATCCCTTACCACGAAGGGACATCACACCGTTCATCACTCCTGCCAGATGGTCCTGTCCACGAAGATACTTCTGTGCGTATTGTTCGAGCTGCCCATTCTTGAGCTCGGCAACTGCTCGATAAGTGGGTTCGTCCTGAACATCCACCACAGCATCCAGAAAAACGGTTCCACCGACCGCTTTACCTCGGATTCGCTTTTCCAGATCGGGAGCAACCTTTCGTCGAGGAACCCCCGCTTTGCTTCCGGCAACGAACTCACTGTCATGAAACGAAAACGGACCTTGAACGTCGGTGATTTGATAAGATTTTCCAGAAGCATGACGAAATACAGAGACCGACTTCAGGTCCAGCTCACCCTTCAGATCGGTCTGTGCGCCATCCCATCGACCCTTCAAAAAAACTGTTCCATTGATTTCGTCGATGGGAGTACCTGCGTGAATTGAACAATGCGAAAGTTCGGTTCGCATATTCCAAATAGCCCCGACCGAATCTCCGCTGCGAGGTGAGCCGAAGAATTCAACGGGACCGTCAAACGAAAAGTCACCCGTCGGCTGCAGAACGTCCATCACGCGTTGTACTGCCGGGGGAAGAGCCTTGTAGAAGGTCATGTTGGGAATCAGGTGATCGACATTGAGTTGATCGAATTTTAATGACCAGGGAGCACTGTGAGGAAACCAGCCGACTCCATGAGCTGTCAGACGAGTGTCGTCGTGCTGGGCTTGAAGTTGTTTCATCTCAAGCTTTCCTGGCTCAGTGTTGAACGAGAATTCTCCGCTCAACTTTTGAAGCGACCAGGGGAAACATCGGATGTTGACGGCGCCATCGCGAACTTTGACCGAAGGGATCACCACGTTGCACGGTTCACCAGGCGTCCAGGTAATATGCGTAATGAGGTCAAATGTCCCTTGTGGTTGAAAATCGTTCCACACTTGAACGAGGACGGCAGGCAGCGCTGCCTTCAACGATCGGTCGAATGAGGCGTCTTTTGCCTCGATGACCAGATCGAGCAGGCTTGATTTGGAGAGTCGTTCAAAAGTCCCTCGACCCTCTAATGTCGCTCCCGCATGAATCCCCTCAAGTTCGGTAAACTGGACCACGTCACCCGTCCACCTCACGCGGCCCCGCAATTGCTCAATGCTATAAGGGAATCCGTGAAAATTGAGACTGCCGTCGTAGACTGTCTCGATCAGCTCTGGCTTGTACTTGTTCCCTTCCCCTGCAGCTCTCGTAAGTTTCAGCCAGACATCATGGCGACAGCTTAGCTTGATCGCCTCAATCGCTCGACGGACTTCAGGCGGGCACGCGGCAACCGATTCGTCATCCAATGGCAGATTCTTACTCTTGAGTACGATTTCCGCCTCGTGCGCCGGGCCAGGGTTCTTGACCGTCCCTTTGACGAGAACTGGTTGTCCAGCGTATTTCCCTTCACCTTTGAACGTGACCACGTTATTTCGAATATGCAATTCCCCTTCGACGTTGCGAACCGTAACGGGAAATCGTTTTTCGGTGACGGTCCCTCGTGAGATACGCAGATCAAGTTCCGGTCGCCAGACTCCGCCATCGTAAACCACAGTGCCGTCGGCATCGCATTCGCCCGTCAGCCCGAGTTTTTGAACGATTTCCCGAAGAGGGTCTGGTAATCGGGATACGATTGCATCGTTGAGCTCGATTCCCCGTAGCTTGAGTGTTCCTTCGATGGGCTTACTTGGAACGACGGCACCGTCAAAACCCAGTTGAGCCGGGCCGTTCGATGCTCGCACGTCGCTGACGATGATCTTCCGATTATTATCGACGAAAATCGTTCCACTCAGGTCGTGGAAGGGGAACGGCAATAACTCGTGATCGATCTGCCCTTCTACGATCTCGGCCCATACACGGAACGCCATATCAGCGCCTGGTTCGTGCTGGCCTAATTCAAATCTCAGATCACACTGACATCGCAGTCCGAAGTCGGGCGGAGAAGATTGTGGGTACGCAGGAGGCTCCTGGGTCATCGAAGCAACTGGTTGTTCAGCAGGGTTTGTTTCAGCCTGCCTGGACTTCAATCGCTCGATCCAGTCTGCGGCTTTAGCAACGTGCGTCTCCAATTCCGGACAGACATCGCAAAGCAGTTGTAAGACCGCTGAATTGACCGGCACGCGCCAGGGATCACTGGAGACACACTCCCATGACGGTCCGTCCAGATTGACGTCAATGTCGAGCGTCAACGGACCTGCGGGATCAAACTGGGTCGCGACTTGAATCGCCAGTCGTCGAGAATCTTTTGGAACCGCCGTCAAATTAAAGTGCTGGAGCTTCAGTCGCTTGGATCGCCGATCAGATAATTGTAACTCGATCGAGATCGTCCCGTGTTCGACGACGACATCAGGCAGAACCGAGCCTGACGATGATTTAAACGCCAACTGCCGTAAATTCCAGTCCTTCGCAGGACCGCGAACTGCTCGAACCTTTGGATTGATGATGCGTAGTTTTTGAATAACGACATTATCGAACTCGGCAAGTTGATTCGATTCGAGCGTAGCCACAATCATGGGCACTTCGAACGACGGAGTCTCGTCGTCGTCGTCAGGCAAATGGATTGTCAGTCCGTAAATCCGGACGATGGGGCCAGTCATGTCCCATTGAGCCCTGGCGATGTCAAATTTCACCGTCGGTGCCATCGCCTCCAGTTGCCGCAATACCAATGCCCTCAGACCTTCATCGCTACGAGCATACAACCAGTACGCCGCGCCGCCCCCCACAACTGCCAGTAGCAGCACGAGGACGATCATCCATTTGAGGACTGCGGTCACGATCAAGTCTCGTTAGTAGGGCGGGATACTTTCAAACAACCGGAAGTATTTAGTGATCGTTGAAAACACGCCGTGTTTCGTCAGCCAACCGGGCCAGGCCGATCGCCGCGATCACGGCCAGCGGATATTCCGCAGGCAGGCGATAGCGCAACGAACCGACGAACAAAAGATGCAACGATGCGAAATAGAAAACGGGTGCAACAGTCAGAATCAACAGCCAGAAGTTACGCCGCGAGTACCAGGCTCCCAGGCTTGCCAGAAGGATCAGTGGGGCGTAGGCCAGCCAGGCGAAGGCACGAATCAATGGATGATTGAACTGAGGCGAATTTGGCGCAGGACTCCAATATCGCATCTGTTTCACGAGCGCCAGCCACATCACCTGGCGCGGGTTTGCAGCAGCGAACGCCCAGGAACGCCGCCGGTATTCCTGATCCATCTCGTATTCGGTCATCGTTTGCAGTAATCGATCCTTTTCAAAAAACTCCATATTGCTATCACCAGTGGCTTGCGGGTTAAGCCCGTCATAAAGACTCGGTCCGACCCATAATGTTGTCGGTACAAAATGACCAGTAATCCATGCATTTCGGACTGTCCACGGTGCGAGCGCAATCCCCAATGCGAGACAGATCACAAGTGATACAACCATCTTCCAACGAACGGACAGGTTTCCGTAAAACAGGAAAAGGAGTGACAATCCGGGCCCTATTAATAGCCACGTTGGCCTCATGTACGTTGCGAGTCCAACCAGTGCTCCCGTCTGAGTTGCCAGACCGACGGATCCTGAATGTGACGGAGGAAGCTCCAGACAACGCCGGGTCAGTTTGGCAGCCGCAATCAGGCTGGCGAGCATTGCCGCTGCAAACGCGGTTTCACTCAGGAACAAGACACTGAAT
>JBAXBD010000026.1:0-20921 GCA_037142165.1 Schlesneria sp.
CCCTAATTGCATGCGAGCCTTCAATATCCAATCTCGCCAGTTCGCGTCGTAGACAGGATCATCGGCAATGGCCGCCATCCCACGATCATAGCCAAGCCGGTTTCGCGACAGACATTCAAACTGATAAACAAACAACCCGGCCGGTTTACCGTTTTCACTGCGATAACGAGCTTCCCGTTCCAGGATTTGCAGGGCCACGCGCTGATCAAACTTCGTTCGATCTTCTTCTGATTGCCGCATGACAAACGTTTGAAACGGTGCGAAATAATGCCCCAGATGAGCCATCCCCTCGCACAAGCGTCCCTTAAGCAGCATCTCGCTCCGTAGAACATCCAGCGCGAGAGGCAATTTTGTCGTTGCCAGGATCTCTTCTTTGATGCTTAACAAGATTTCCTGTGATGGCAGATCTTCATCAAGCCGCTCCAGGAACGTCTTAAAGAAATAAGCCTGCTCAATGTATTCCTCACGATCAAGAACCGGCATTTTTCATTTTCGTGTCGGGGGATGGAACTTGATGACAACACCGCAACAGTGCCTTCGAATAGAAATCGAATCAGTCAATGTTCGCCCGACAAGGCTTTCGCTGCAACCCACTTTACGTCAGCGAGGAAGCCGACCATACCGAGGTGGGCTCGTCGACTCATCGTCGGAAATGCCGTACTTTTTCAATTTGCTGAAATAAGTGCTTCGTGGCAAACCGAGTCGTTTCGCCGCTTTCGTCTTATTGCCACCGCACGCTTGCAGAGCTTCGACCAGTTGCTTTCGCTCGGATTCGGGATCATCGTCGGACCACGCCGACAGGCGAGCAGAATCGTCCCGAGACGATTCGCCAATCAATCCAACTCGTTCGACGACTTGAGAAGAGTCCGCTGATTTCTGGATTTCGAAGGGGAGATCAACTAACTCGACCGTCTCGCGTTCCGCCAGGACAACAGCCCGTTCAATCACGTTCTGGAGTTCACGGATATTACCAGGCCACTGATATCGCATCAGCGCATTCAACGCGTCGTCGTCGAAACGGGCAATCCGCTTTCCGTCGCGAGTTGACGCCGATTTGAGGAAATAGACCGCCAGATCAAGAATGTCATCCGGTCGCTCACGTAAAGGGGGCAGTACAATACTAATCACATTCAATCGGTAATAAAGATCCTCGCGAAACTTCCCTTCGGCAATCAATCGCTCAAGATTCTGGTGCGTGGCGGCAATCAGACGGACATCGACTTGAATTGTCTTCGTTCCGCCAACGGGCTCGAATTCTCGCTGCTGAAGAACGCGAAGAAGTTTGATCTGTGTTTCTGCGGAAATATCTCCAATTTCGTCCAGGAACAAGGTTCCTCCATGAGCCAGTTCAAACCGCCCAGGCTTATCGTCGTGTGCCCCGGTGAACGAACCTTTCACATGGCCAAACAGTTCACTTTCCAGTAAACCCGAAGACAACGCGGCGCAGTTCACGCTGATCAACGGACCGCTTCGGCGTGAACTATTCTCGTGAATTGCCTTCGCCAGCAATTCTTTCCCCGTTCCACTTTCACCCCGAACAAGAACGCTGGTCTCGCTTGGTGCCACCTTGCGAACCATGTCGAGGACGCGACCAAGCGCCGGACTGCGACCGATGATAAATTCGCGACGAAATTCCAGCCCCGAGGCGAGGGGTGCCTCAACGCGCGTGGTTGATAACTCGGCTTCAAGAATTGCGATCTGCTGACGCTGCTGCGCCAACTGATCGACTTTCGATCGCAACTCTTCATTCAAATGTTTCAGGTTCTGATGGACATTGGCACAATGTAAAGCGATCCCGGTAATCTGACCCAGTGCGGTCAGGAACGTCAGATCTTCAGCCGAATACATCAGCCCGTTCTGCTTTCCCCCGAGAACGACGACCCCCGTGATCTCACCATTCATCTCAAGCCCATGTACAAGATCCGCTTTGACAAGGCGTAAAATGCTCTGTGTTGGCGTCAGATTGTCGCGAGATCCCGCAGTGACGCGCTGCAGCGTCAGATCGTCGTGCAGAGCCTGACAAAATTCATCAGGTGCCGCAAACTGCATGGCCAATCCTGCCGAGGCACCTTGTGCGCCGACCAGCCGAAACGTCGAAGTCTTCCCCTCGCGGAGATAGAGCGCAGTCAACTCAGACTGCAATACGTCACGACAAGACATCAACATTCGTTCGGACAAGAAGTCGACGTCAGCTAATCGTCCCACACCCTGATTCATCCGCTGCAATGCTTTATCCAACCGGTACTTTTCCCGAAAGAAGCGACGGTCAACAAACGTCTGCCAGGAATCACGCAACCAGATGAGCAGAATCACCGCCAGCATCAGAATTCCAGCGATGATCCAGGCGGGTTGCTCCAGGGTGTGCGCTTTCCGAATTGTCATTGCCAGCGTGCCGCACGCAATCGAGAACGCAACCGCCACGGTGGCACCATAACTCAGGACGTAATACCACATCCCTCGATTGACGATCTGATCAATCAGCATCAGCTTGTAACGGACAATTCCCAGCGCGTAAGCAAACATGAAGACCAGGCTGGCCAGAAACATCGGAATCCGTCCGCCACCCAGTGCAAATTGAACCCGGTAAAAGAAAGCCAGGTAGGTGGCGTATCCGATAAAGAACGATGCCACACACCCCGCGCGCAAAATCCAGCGAACCTGATTCTGCTCAACAGGATTCCGAGTGGTGAGCCAACTGTGCGTCAGCGCCCCGATTGCCACCAGAAAATAAATTGCGGCGACACAGATATAGGAATAAATCCCGATCCTGAGCCAATTCAACAACATCAGCTCCAGCTTCGTGTTGAAGTCCGCTTGTGGGTCAGTCCACGTCATCAAATACCACAGTCCACCGTCGACCAGCAGAAAGGACGCAATCGCGATCGCCGGTATGGCGTAGATCGCCACCATGATGAAATGTGGCCAGCGCACAAGAGGGGGCTTCGGCCGCGGATAAACCAGGAAGAAATGTAGGATCACCGCCGGCAAAATAATGCCGCAGACGGCAAACGGAAGATTCAGCCAGAAACTGCTACCGACCGTCCACCAGTGAAATCCACCCACAAAGGCGGCAAGAGTCACAGAACACATCGCAAAGAACAACCGTGCCGCGTCATCAAACGGGCGACTCCAAAAGCCAACTGCCCCAACCGAAAAGATAATCATTTCGAGCAGGAACCAGACCAGAGTCAGGCCGACTTCGTGCATCGGAACGGCTTGCACTTTGACCAACGTTGCGATTGGCTCCGTTTCCCCTTTTCGCTGAAACGTGATCGGAACGAAATCGTGAGAGCCTTGCCGTAACGAATTTGTCGAACCAATTCGTTGATGAAATTCACGGTTCCTGATGGCAAACTGCTCTCTCATAAAACGAAGGCATGTTTGAACAGGCTCACCATCTACTTCGAGCAAGACATCATGTGGCTGTGGTGACGGCTTTCCTTCTGCAACAACCAGATCAATTGTGTCTTCAATAACGATCCCTGAAGCAGCATTGGGGGGATTGACAAGCAAGAATCGCATCCGCAGGTCGGGCGCCGTCGCAACGATGACCATGACAAAGACACAATACGCAACGACCGCCCCCGCAAACCCAGCCAAAGACCACCGAACCACCCAATTTGCCCGTTCCATTTAATATCCAGCTTCTGTCAAGGCGAGACTTCGGCGCCGAAACAAGGGAGATCAGCGCCGTGCTAACGGGAAACCTCCTTCGGCGCGCGCCGATTTGTCAAACTGACAAACATGATCATTACCATAAGAATCCAATATTTCAAGGTGTTACAGTTGAGAATAAAGATTTATAAGCGCCGAACAGAATTCGGCACAGAGAATGCATGGTTGAAACATTCGTCGCCGAGCAATCGGTGACGTTGATCTTTCCCAGCCCGAACCCCCAGCGAACGACCAGTGCCTTTGATTGTGAACTGCATGGCTCCCTAAAGCAGTCTCTGACCCACTCTGCTACCCGGTTCCCACTCGCCAGTACACCCAACACAGTCAGATGCGGCAGTTCTCTGGGGGTTCTTTTTTGTTACACGATTGTTGTTTCGCAGATCTCTCGAACAACAAATTCGAAATGGCATCCACTCAGACGTGATTCAACGGATGGAGCAGGATGCGGACGCCCCCACGGATGGGGGCGATTTTTTTCTTTGGGTGCCTAAAGCTCGGCACCCGTCTGATAATGCGACCTCAGTTCGCACTGGCTAACGTATTGTTGCGTCCGTCGACAAGCGAAAACCGACATATCGAGCCATCGAGTGACCCTGAATAGACAGCGTCGCTGGCAGACGAAAATGCAATCGCGCTCGTGTTACACCTTGAAAACCGGTGCAGCACCCGTCCGCAGGCGCGATTTAAAACATGAATTGGGGATGCAATTCCACTTGCCGCTACCCACTGACCGTTAGGCGATATCGTCACGCTCGTCAACCAATCCTGATCAGCCTGATCATCAAATCGGACTGTCCAGGCAGGGTCCCCCGACGGCAATTCATACAGCGTGATCGACCGATTGCAGGCGATAACCACACACGACCCATCATCGGAAAAAACAGGATCTGCCCTCAGGCAACCGCGTCCTTCAAGCGCCTTGACGACGACTCCCGTTTTCGCATCACAAAGATGCAACGCCCCCTCGCACGTGGAAACGAGCGTCCGATTCCCTTCGAAATCCACGGAGATTCGATCCACCTTTTCAGCGAACGAATAATCGGACTCCACGACTTTTTCACTCGATAAATCCCATCGGCGCAGGGACGTTCCATCGACAAGCCGAACGGCCGTTTGCCCGTTTAAAGAGACGGCAATTTGAACCGATGATTTCGCCGTCAAAAAGTCGGCCTTCAGCAATTCGTTTCTACGAAAGAGCAACAATTCCCGGTCCTCGATCGAAACCAAACAAGTTTCTCCGTCCTGACTGACACTGACGGCCTGCAGCGGGCGACCATTCCATCCAAATATCGTTTGGATTCGATCGTGCTCCAAATCAAACGTGACAATTTCGGAATACCCCCGACGAGCCAGGATTTTTCGACCGTCGCAAATCACAGACAAACTCACGATCGGGTTACGCACAGACCCATTCGATTCGGACTCAGGCTCATTCATCGGTGCGAGAATGATCCGAATCCCAAGCCACACCATCGAAGCGACAATCCCCAGCAAGAGAACTTCGGCGATGGAAGCAACACCGCGACGACCTTCTCGATTCACGAATTGATTGCAGCCTCTGTTTTTGAACACCTTGACTTTTGCAACTCGCTTCATCTTTCACTCCACAAGAGAATCGCACCCAGTCGCCATCGCACAAAGGGGCAGAATCCCGATTGCTGCAGACACCGGAAAACCACCAAAACGACTCGAACTCACGCCCCTCAAGCCGCGCTCCCACCACGTCACGTCATTCAAATCGCGAGCTACAACAGACACCACGTCTTGAATACAGACACAACGTCTTTAAGTCAAGAGAGAATACCGAAGGCCGCGACGGCGACTGGCCGTCTATCCCCCGGACAGCAAGCGGCGAACGCCCCTAAGTACAACAGCGGGCGTTTCGCTGACTGGACAAAACTCAACAAATCAAAAAATCAGCTTGACAAGCCAAACAACGACTGTACTATGTGAGTTAGTACAGAAGGACACACCATTATGGATTTCAGTATTGATGTCGCCAGTCGGACGCCGATTTATCGGCAAGTTGCAGAACAGATTCGCTCGGCCATCGCTCGCGGACGACTGCAGGCCAATGCACGACTCCCTTCGGTTCGTGATTTGTCGCGGCGGCTGGTGATCAACCCCAATACTGTGGCGAGGGTTTATACCGAACTGGAACGGGATGGCCTGTTGGTGACGCGTCAGGGCATGGGTGTGTTTGTTGCACCGCCTGGCACTGATCTCACGAAAAAAGCCCGACGAGAACGGCTAGCCGTTTTACTGGACGGTTTTTTCACGGAAGCAGTCTTGCTCGGTTTCACCGCCGATGAAGTGAAGGAACTCGTCCAAGATCGGGTCGCTCAGTTTCACTGGCAGGCTGGAGCGTGATTCAAGGTACAGACGAGGCACGAGTCAAAGCATTCCCATCATTCCGTCCGCCTTTTCAAGGCACTTATCATGTCAGACGAAACAGTTTCCGATGCAATTGTCATCGAACACCTTTCGAAATCCTACGGTCCGAAATGGGTTGTTCGTGATCTCAATCTGAAAGTGCCGACCGGCTGCGTTTACGGCTTTCTTGGCCGAAACGGCGCAGGAAAGTCGACCACGATCAAGATGCTGACCGGCATGACACCTCCCGATGCCGGACAAGTCCGCTTACTGGGAGACGAAATCACGACGATGCCGCCGCAGACGCGTTCGCGGATCGCCTATATGGCCGAAGGGCACCCGCTCTACTCATGGATGTCGATCGGCCAGATTGTTCAGTTCACTCAGGCGTTCTATGAACACTGGGACCACAAGCTGGTTGATCAGATCCTGGATCATTTCGAATTGTCGAAAAAACAAAAATGCGGACGCCTGTCGCGAGGCCAGCAGGCTCAGGTCTCGCTCGCCCTTGCCGTAGCTCCCGACCCCGAACTCCTGATTCTCGATGATCCGACATTGGGACTGGACACGGTCGTTCGACGCGAATTTCTCGAAGCGTTGATTCAACTGATTCAAAGCCGGGGACGAACGATTTTCTTCAGTTCACACGTCCTGGGAGATGTCGAACGTGTCGCGACTCGTATCGGAGTGATGGTCGACGGAGTCCTCCGGGTCGATTGCCCGACGGAAACCTTTCGAGAATCCGTTCGCAAAATCGTGGTCGGATTTGATGGCGAGCCGCCCGATTTTCCCGGCTGCGAGGGACTCGTCACCTGGCGGAAACTCGGCACGGAACTCGAACTGGTCATCGTCAATTGGGGTCCCGCCCAGCAGGCCATCGTCGAATCCCTTGAGCCGCGCTGGACCGATGTCGTTGACATGAATCTGGAAGATGCGTTTATCGAATATACCCGCGGATCGAAGCGATCCTTACCCATTTTTCATCGGGAGAATAACCGTGTGGACCGCGCTACTGTCTAAAGAACTACGCGAGAGTGGACTCTTCGCCGGCTTAGCCTTGCTCGCACAGATGCAACTGCTCGGCTCGGGAATGGACATGTCATTGATCCCTTTTCTCAGTTCGGGGCGCGGGGCCGAAATTCCGTTTCTCGCAGCACGATCATTCTCCCTGATGTCAGACCGTGAACTCATGTTTATTACAATTGCCATCATCAGCGCGATCGTGATCGGACTGAACCAGACGCTGATGGAATCATGGCGACAGACGAGCCTCTTCCTGCTGCATCGCCCGATGCCACGATCACAGATTTTCCTGTGCAAGCTTGCTGCGGGCGGATTGATCCTGCTCGGTACTTCTGCGTTGCCGCTTTTGATTTATTGCTTGTGGGCGGCCACACCGGGAACACATGTCAGCCCGTTTTTCTGGAGCATGACAGAACCGTGGTGGCGTTCGGTCGTGGTGGCGTTTGCTTGCTATCTGGGGGCTTTTCTGACGGGTATTCGACCCGCAAATTGGCTTGGCTCCCGCACGTGGCCACTGCTGGCGGTCGTCGCGATGGGATTGGGTCTGACGCTGGTTCCCGTCTGGATACCCGTTGTCTACGCCGCTTCAGCGGCGCTCGTCGCGTGCCTCGTCGTTTCGATTTTGAATACCGTGCGTCACCGAGAATATCCGTGATCGGCAACTCGTTCAGAATACACTGAGGCCCTTTCACTCTTTCTCCTCAAGAAAGCATTCCATGTCTCGCTCATCAAACGCTTCATTATTGATGTTCATCTTGCTGACGATTGGTTACAGCGTTGTCCACGGCGTCGTCGCATTCTGGGGGATCGCGTGTTTGCAGTTATTTTTTCCAACACCTCAATTGCATGAGTCGATCAGGATCACCCAGGAGGGTGAGCCTTTGATTGAAGTCTGGGGTGGAGAACGAACGAAGTCTGGATACCGTCAACTTGACGGAACGATGCAACAGGACATGATGAAAAGATCTTTTCAGGCCCCGCTTTATCTTCCGAAATTGACAGAACCGGGCGAGGCAATTTCGTGGAACGGTCGGATTGCCGGCTTTTTTGACTATCAGACTCCGGGAACGTGCTGGTACTTGATTGCTCCTCCGAATCGTTTGTTAACCGCCTATTTCGTCGGATACGACCCTAAATCTCGTCGAATTGAGGGCTATATCGGATTAAATGGGTTTTCGTCCGAGATGCCGACGATCGACGAATCGTTCCCGATCCATTCTTCGTATGAATCCTCCTTCGCTCATGTCATGACCGCCGCAGTCCAGAATTCCGCAGGAATTGAACAGTTCAATGAACCCGATGCCGAATGGACAACGGAATGGATTCAGACAGCGGGTGGCCTTCCAGATCACGTCTGGATTTTGTCGAAGGGTACCGTTTATGAAATCAGGCTTCGTGAACGCGCTGTTCATAAACTGGTCGAAAACCGTCCGGATTTGCATTCACTCACCTCGTTTTCCATTGATCGAGAAGGAAAGACGCTCAAACGGTTGGCCCTGAACGGCGAATCAGAATTATTAATCGTCGAACCTCAGTCAGGACAGTCAGAATCTGTGAAGCTCGATCCAACTTCCGCCAACAGCAATCTCTATTTTTATCAACTGAAAAATGGACAACGACTTCTCAGCTACGACGAAGGAAGGGGTGTGGGGAATCGGTCATGGACGGGTCGCGTCAAATGGTTGGACGCCGAAGGTCATGTCGAGCGAGTCGCAGAGACCAAGCTGAATTACATACCGCCAAGTCCACCACTCGACATGGGATTGGCTGCTTACCTGGGATTTCCGTCTCCTTTAGTCGCACTCGGATCGTGGCTTTGCACACCATTTCTTCCCAAATTTACCATGGTCGCCGATTCACCCCTGGGACGCTTATCAGAGTTCTTCCATCACATGAAGCTTTGGGTAGGACTCAGCCTGTTGACGGGGATTGCCACCGGTTGGGCCTGTCGCTGTCGTGAACGCGATTGCTTCAACTCATCCAGTTGGTTCTGGCCGATCCTTGTCGGAGCAATCGGCTGGTTTGGCTGGATGGGTTATATTTGCCTGCGTCCCCTTCCCGCTCGGCTGCCACACGGCCAATGGCTTCCGTTACAGCCGGAACCGGCTCAACCACTCGGCACTGAAATCTTCGCGTGACGCTCTTCTTGTGCCACTGCTTGGCCGCTTCGGTCAAGCAGTGCTCTTTGCCCAAAGTAGCCATCATCGCTCCGCGTGATGAGCATGCGTCGGAAACGATTCAATCGTTGCCTAAACATCGGAACAGAGACGTCGTTCGAATATTTTTTTGAAAACATGCCGATTGGTAGTTGACGGGTTTTCGAACGATGCTTATCACGCGGAGCGATGATGGCTACTTTGGAAGACTCCGAAGCAGTGGCACAAGATTCTATTCGAGCCGCCTGGCAAAGCGTCGGGCTCATCCAGGCGTGACAAGACATTCTCGTGACATTTACAATGACAGAATGTCTCTTACACGCGTCCGATGATTTCCGCTGATTGAGGAAACTCCCATGTTCATCGGAGTGCTGGCACTGCTCGAACGGTCACTGCGCATCGATGCCCGCGCTTGGGGACCACACCTCGCACGGTTTGGGTTGATGGCGGCGATCTATATTGCGGTCTGTTATGCCTCTGCCACGAGCAACATGCTCGGTGCGCCCGGTCTGCGATTCTTCACCAGTATCGCATACCTCAATCTGGTCTTCATGACACTGCTGGGAATCGGATTTTTCTCGACTGCCGTAACGGAAGAAAAAGAAGAAGACACGCTCGGACTCATGCTGATGGCGGGGATCAGTCCACTCGGAATCCTGATGGGCAAGTCGGGCGGACGACTGTTTCAGGCTCTGCTGCTGATTTCCGTCCAATACCCTTTCACCTTGCTCGCTGTCACATTGGGCGGCGTGACTCAAGACCAGGTCTGGTCGACCTATATTGGGATGCTCGCATACATGGTCATGCTGGCCGGGGTCGGCCTGTTGTGCTCGACCATCGCACATCGAAATCGTTCGGCCTCGTTTCGATTGAGCCTGTTGATCGTTGTCTACTGGCTGATCCCCCTCCTCAGCAACCGCCTGCTCATCGAGATTGGTACGAAAGTCCCTTACCTGTCAAAAATTCTCTCCGTGATCGGTGAGTCGTGTATCTTTATTCAGATGGGGACGATCCTGACAACCGGGTTTCATGAAACCTTATGGAGCCATCAGGTTGTCACGAATCTCTGCATCGGATTGCTGTCGTTTGTTTTATCGTGGGCGCTATTCGGACTTGCCGTACGAGAACCGGCAACCGAAGCTGCCACGCGAGGATTACTGACACGATCGCGAAGTTTTCAGTTATTTTCACCCAGTCGACCGTGGTCTGAGCCGATGATCTGGAAGGATTTTTATTTCATCTCGGGCGGAATCGGTGGCGTGTTGGTCCGATGCGTTCTTTACGCGTTACTTTACGCATTATCGATGTTGATTATGTACGGCTATTTTGGCGCAGGCAGTATCGCAAATACGGAAAAGCAGGCCCACGGACTGTTTCTTGTATTAGCAATGTTTGGCATCTCGCTTGACGCGGCGCTGGTTGTCTCGCGATCTCTTCACGAAGAGGTTCGTTCGCAGACACTCACCACGCTCATGCTGCTCCCCCGATCAACGGGGATGATTCTTTATGGAAAGATTATCGGCGCGTTACTTGGCTGGCTACCTGGTCCAATCTACCTTTTTCTGGGCATGATCTTACTTCGTTATGGCCCCAAAAACGTGTCGGAATTTTTTGACGGGGAAGGAGCAGCGGTGTGGCTCGTCTCGCATCTGATTCTTGTCCCACACGCTGCTGCGGCCCTGGCCATGTTTGTGCGCTGGGGTGCCCTTCCCCTCGCGATCGCAGTCTCATTCGGCTCACTCTTCCTTTCGGTCTCCATCTTCGGAGCTCTTCGAGCGGGCCACAACGACCCGATTGTCTGGGTGGTGATTTTTATCGTCCTTACGGTCAGCGCAGCCTGCCACGTGGTCGTCTGGTTAAAAGCCGAAGCGGTCTGTGCGAGGTAGAGACGAACCCGATGCCATCACATCGAGCGACCGACTTCCCAGTTCATCCAGCTGCGCCGGGCGATCCAGTAACCCACGCCGGCGGCGAGATACAATCCGACGATCAACGGAACCATGATTGTCGGCGTATGCCACCATTCAATTCTCTGGAATTGAAGACTGATCGGCGTGATGACACAGGACAGTAATGCACCATACCCCAGGAATCCCGCCAGTGCGATTTTCCAGAGCGAATTCAATGTCAGGGCCCACATTCCAAACGAGAAAACAACCGACAGAATCCCAAGGAAGATGACCGTCACCAGAACGGCATCTGATACCGACCAGATTCCCAATGTCCCCGACCATAACATGACTTCACCGAACACGAGTGCCACCAGCAGTACAGGTAAGATCTCGGACACAACTCCGTAAAACCATGTTGTGACCCAGTCGCGTCGCGTGACCGGTCGAAGCAGTTCGATTTCCTGCATCGGCCGACGCTGAAATGCAAATGCCAGTGGCAGCAACAGCCCCATGGCAAGGATCTGAAATCCCGTAAATGCTGGCATTTGCTTAAATTGTGATAATGTATCAGGGACCAGAAATGCCGCTGCGATCCAAATCGCCACGATGACCAGGGTGGTCGCCTGCAACCAGTCCGTAGAGCTGGCAACACAACCAAGACGCCATAACTGCAAGGTGGTTATCGGCTTTCCTGCCTGCAATACCTCGATAAAGCGATCATTTTTTGAATCCATCCATCGCAGAGCATACCGGACTCTTTTTCCTTCGCCTCCCCGCAATGCAGCCAAGCTTTTACCCCAATCGGTCCAGCCGCCGAAGTCGAGCATCCCGAGCGGAACATTCCCCGCACCCGATTCTTCGAGCTCTCGTTTCAACCCGATGTGCCAACGGAACAGGTCGATCGCCCCCCAGATGGAACCGGCCAGCAGTGCCACCGAGAGCCACGGACGCCCGCCCCGCAAAAACCAGTCGAATTCAGACCCGAACAAATTGAGCAGAAACTGGAAACCGATCACCGGAAAGACGATCGCGACCAGGATCTGCGGATTATTGAAGCCTGGCATGGGATAGGCGCTTTGGCTTTGAAAAAAGCGAAGGAACCTTGCCCCTGTTGCCAGAATCAACACGAACGCCAGACAAAGGCCAGTTGACGCCACGACCGAGCATCCAACAAACAAATCCAAACCGAATGAGATACCTCCCACGAACAAGATCACGGCAATGACCGGTATCAGGTGTGATCGCGCGAACTGAGGTATGAGCAGGCTGGCTGTTGTCACGAACTGTGATGACAACTGTACCGCCATCACAATCAGGGCAAGCAATCCATAAATCAGAATCGTGGCTGCTCGTTGTCCGGTTACGGGATCAAAAGAATTCGGGCGAACGCGCAAATTCGGCAATGCCGATTGCAGATCTGAAACACGATGAGGAAAGTGCGGCCCCATTTCTTGAACGAACAGGCGCTGCAACGCGGGAAAGCCTTTCAGCGAATTGAGCTTCTCGTTTGACATTCCGTTTTCGCCTGGAATTAGCCGAGTGGAAAGTGTTGTCAGTTTTGCCAACTGCCGCCACTCGTCTAATCGCTGCAAGACAACTCCGCGAGTGTCATCACAGATCAGTGTTTGTACGTTGGGTGGCCAATCCAACGACGGGGAGGTATGTCCCACTGTCAATCCGAGCACCCGAAGATATTCAAGACGAGACTGGCTCTTCCATGCATGCAATCCTTCTGCTGTCAGAGAATTACCATCGTAGAGCGTCAGTGACCTCAAGTTGTGTAGTGTACACAACTCGGCCAATTGTTGATCCGTAATGTTGCCAAAGATCGTAAGTGATTCGAGCTGAGGAATTGCTCCCTTTTCCATTAATGGCTTGCATTGGGCAACGTCCGTAACGGTCAGGGTTTTTAAATGAGCCCAGTCAATCTTACGAACTTCATTGTTGACCCATGCTGAAGGAATTGGACTTGGCGCCGAAGGTTCCGCCGATGTCAGCGTACGCGCGTTTGGATAAGGAACGACCTTCGATCGCCGAAAATCCATCCAGAACGACCATGCTAATCCGAACAACATGCATGCGAGACCCGCCCCCGTGATCCACATCAACCAACGAGTTCGATACGACAGCCACACGGCACCCAGACGGCTGGGACGACGAATCACTTTTGTATTTTGATTATTCATGGTGAAGCTCCAGAAAGATCTCTTCGAGATTCAAGTCTTCGACCGCCACGTCCGCATGCCATTTTTCTTCCAGTTCACCGACCAGACGATCGTCGAGATCTCCCACTGCCACCATCGCACGATTGTGTGAGAATTCACTGCGTAGTGCTCCACGAACGGCGAAGTTCGCTGGCAGGTCGTTTGCCGCCGTGATCCGCAATCGCTTAACCCGATCCTTCACGGCATCCAGTTCATCGAACAGGACGATGCGTCCCTCTTTGAGAATCGCCAGATGCGAAGCGACCCGTTCCAGGTCTGACGTAATATGAGTCGAGAACAAAATCGTGTGCTGTTCGTGCTGGCAAAGTTCCAGCAGCGAACTCAGGAACTCACGCCGGGCGACGGGATCAAGACTCGCCACCGGCTCATCAAGCACCAGTAATTCCGGGCGATAACTGAGTGCCAGCACCAGCGCCAGTTTTTGTAATTGACCGGGTGACATCGGACCGATGCGATGGTCGCGCGGCAACTCCCAACGATCAAGCAGTGTCTCAGCCCAGGCAGAATCCCACGCGTCGTAGTACGCCGAAGTATACGCCACGATGTGCTTAACCTTCATCCAGGGATAAAGCTTCACGATTTGTGGCACGTACCCGAGGCGACTTTTGGCCGAGGCACTGAGGTTCCAGGGGTCTTCCCCGAAGAGACTGATCGACCCGGACGTTTTTTTCAGCAGGCCAAGCAGACACTTGATCAAGGTCGATTTGCCCGAACCGTTCGTGCCGACAAGCCCCACGACTGCCCCCGCCGGAACATTCAGATCAACGTCCTGCAGCACGGCCTTCGAACCAAACGACTTCTTCAGATGACTGGTCGAAATCACAGGGTCTGTCATGTCATGACTGCTTTCATTTCGGAGCGAGTTCGTTCGAAGTTCGGACATTGGCCGATGTGACAATAGGTGCCTGCAATCTTGTGCCACTGCTTGACCGTCATCGGTCAAGCAGTGCTCCTGGTTCGTCCTGATCGGTCGCAATACCGTCATCACTTTTCGGGAACAATGTCGATGACCGGCAAAGCGTCGAGTTCGGAATGATCATTTAACGGACGAACTTGTGGCGTCGCTTTTATCGGAGCTGCCGCCAATGACGAGACGTGTGAATGTCGCATCAGCGCCATGCTCAGCACGCACCCGATACCGACTAAAACAAAGAGAAGGGATGTCATCCCGACGACAAATGGCAATGAAAAGCGATTCGTTTTAGAAACGACGTTCCCTTCCAGATCAACCTCGCATCCGCATTTTCTGCATGTGTATCCTCCATACAACCATTGCCGCCTGGTTTTTTTGAAAGGATTTTGCCAAGGGGATAATCGCTCGCCGCATTCGGGGCAATTGCACGGTCGCCGAAAGACGCCAAAAATCGCCATAAAGAAGAAAAAGAACGGAACAAAAACAATCCACAGAATGTTCAAGATATTCTCCTGATTCGGTTTCTAAGATTTGCGTCCCTTGAGCACTGATCGAACAACGGCCAGCGCCTGGTCATCGGTCAATTTGAGCTGCCATGCCCGCGTCGCGAGCTCTTCGGCGAACGGCCGCAGCTCTTGCTGCCTTTCGGCGACGGGGACCATTGTTGCGTCCCCCCCCTCACGTGATGCACCCACCGGAACGCGCATCCCTAAACCACGTTCTCGTTCCAGGACACCGTCAGACTCGAGTTTCGCGTAAGCCTTTGAAACGGTCATCATGTTGACCTGCAGTTCAGCCGCCATCTGGCGAACGCTCGGCAGCCTGTCACCCGGCTTCAACCGCCCGCTCGCCACCAGCGCCCGAATCTGGTCCATCAACTGACGGTAGATGGGAACCCCGGAAGTCGGCTGCACGGCGAATTCAAGCGATATTGGTTGCATACGTGTATTACGATAGTAATGCACTGTCAGGAAGTCAATGGGTTATCGAAAGATTGTTTTTCTCGATGGGAGTCCGCTTTTTGTAACGGAGGCTTCCAGCCTCCGCACATTCTTGACTTCTGCGGCTGGAAGCCGCAGCTACGGCATGTGGCTCACCTTTTTCAATTAGCGAAAACTGACAACCTCGGAATGATGAAGGCTACTTCCGCCTGACGCGTCACCGGATCAAAGTCTTTTCTGACGCAGTGTATCTGTGTTGCTAACTCGCGAACGAAGAGCACTGCTTGACCGAAGACGGTCAAGCAGTGGCACAGGCCGCAAACTCGCAATCAAGTCCTTCTGCTACCGCGTACTGATTCCGCCACATCGGCCAGCGCCGCATCCGGAACCACGAAAGAATTTTGTAACAGGGTATCGTCCTCGTTGATGAGGTCGGGAAACTTACGACCGGGCAACACCGTGACGGCAAAAATCTCTTGCACAGAAGTTTCAAACCGCATGAGTGCCACAAGTTGACCGGTCAGCAGATTAATCACACTGACGCCGCATCGACGCTCATCTTCCGTCAGCCGCTGCGTGATCGGGATTCCACTGAAAACGGCACTTTCACGAACTTGCGACAGTCCGACGAAGGCAAAGTTACCGACAAAATCGATCCCTCGCGTAAACCCAGGCAAGTCGACGATCGGCTCGTACTTGCCTGTCTGCAGATCAACCAGACCAAGCGTCCCCGCTCCCGACTCGCAGACCCACAACCGACCACCATGCCAGCGAGGCGAATGTGGCATCGACAATCCGCGAGTAATCACCTCGTTCGAATCGATATCAATCAACAAGCCACCCCTCGCCTTGTTATCACGCCAGCCGCCAGGTGTATTTGTCTCACCCAGCGCCGTGACATAACGAGGGCGACCATCAACCATCGCCATGCCGTTCAAGTGACAACGGTCGGTCGGTTCGAGTTCGGTGATAAACGAAGGGCGCCATCTTGGAGTAAAACTGGCTGTCCTGTCGATCGTACACAGGCACGAGAATCGCGTATTCACGACCCAGAGTTCACCGTCGTTGGCAAATGCCATTTCATGGATCTGGATATTTCCCGTGACATGGCTCGATCGAGGCAAGTAACAGGCGTCGTGGCTGCCGGGTGGGTCCAGCCGCGCAGCCACGTCGGGAACATTCACGTAGTCCCAGATCTGAATTGTTGTGCCGATCGCAAGCCGATCACCCTGCAGCGCCATCCCCATCGGGGCCTGGAAGACGCGGAAATGAGCATTCAGGTGATCCCCTTCGTCGCGAAGCATCACCAGCTTACCTGCCTGGTACGTGGTGACCAGCAGCGACGAATTCATCTGCCGAAGCAGCCCCGGAAAGTTAGGAGTATGGACCGCATGCAACGGACGCATATCCACGGGAGGTACTGCAGCCGTTTGTTCTTCAGCGACGGTTTCAGCAGGTTCAGATCGGTCGTTTTCGGCCATGTCGAAAGAGCTCGCTTCTGTTGATCGCTAAAAAATAAACTAGTCCGTGAAGTGCGATTATCACGGCAGTGGCTGAGCCCGCAACTCAACGGGAGGTCGAGTCTCCCGCACAGCCGCGACGTCGATGCATTTACCAATTTCGCAGCTCGCCAGGTGCTTCGAGGTCACGGTCAACGCCGTGAAGAATTTTTTGCCTGAAAAACAGGGAGGTCGCCTCTTGATTGCCGTCCTGGAAGGACATCAGTGATCAGCCGGTGGTTGAGCGAAAGCGACACCACCGGTATCGAACGAATGAAAGACAAACCAATCCCGGCGGGATTGAAGAACGAACCCGGGCAACGCATCAATTGAAAACAAATCCAAATTCGACATGAATTCTGGCATCCCTCCGGGATGCAAATGTCTTTTCCGTACCGCTATCCGGTGGTGTCGCTAACGCTCAACCACCTGCTGATCACTGAAATGCCTTCGGCATATAGAAATACGGGCTTTTTGCCAACTCACTGTTTTCCGAACGAAAAATCCTTAATGGCGTTCCCCTCCCAGCAACATCTTCGCCGAACTCGAAGATACAAAACGGTCGGATCACAACCGACGAAGATTGATGCTTCCCGTCACGGTGTTGCTGTTCGAATACCCGTCGTTCACGACAATGCTGACATTCCTTGTCGCCACAGATGGAAGTCCTGCCACGCTGTAGAACCCGATCGATCGCAACATCGTCTGGTAATTCGCAACCGATGTCGGCCCCGTGATCATCAACGAGGCCGTATGTGCCATCAGGTCTTCTGTAAACGTGTGCTGCAAGGCAAACTGGTTGAAAAAGCTGAGCCGATCCCCAACCTGCCAGTTCGTAAACGAAATCGTCGCACCATTGAGTACCGGGCTGTCAACATCGGCCACTTGCAGGCTTGATGCAAACAGGAGTGGTGGTGCCCCCTGAACATAAAGCGAGACCGGAGCCAGTCCCGATAGCACAGGCGATGCATTCGTGGTTGTGACGAGCACGCTTCGACTCATCTGGTTACTGGACTGTGGCGTCGGCGTCGAATCGTCGAATGCAGTAAACGTCACGATTCGTGTTCCCGGCGCGACATTCGTGCCAGACGTGCTGAACGTGACCGATCGAAGCGCGACTCCGTAGTTCGACACGCTGCTCAATCCGGAGAGTGTCAGCGTCCCCGTGGCGGCGTTGAACAGACCGGAAATACCGTTTTGATTGACGAACAACAGCACGTCATGGCCACCCGTATTGTTCTGGTATCCCGATGTGATCTTCACCGTCGCGCTCGTCAGATTATTACTGTCAGGATCAGTCACCAATAACGTGCTTGTGACACGCTGTGGCGGGAATTCGGGATGGTTGGCCTGGTAGACGAGTGGTGTCTGCTCGATCCCAGACAGCACTGGCGGCTGATTCGATGGAGCGACCGTAAAGTATTGTACTCCCGGTGCCGACGGCTGGCCTGTCGCGTCATTCACCACGAACGTTGCGGTTCGCGGCGTCGTAAACAGATTGCCGGCGACGTTCCAGAAAATGATCGATTGCAGCGTCGTCTGATATTGAGCAGACGTCGCAAAACCGATGAGAGTCAACGTCGCCGAGGTCTCGTCAGGGCTGTAAACCAGTGATCGCTGCAACGCGAACTGATTATGGAATTCAAAGCGATCACCCGGCTGCAGGTTCGTGAATTGCACGACCGCACCACCAAGGTCCAGACCCAATGGCTGACTCACCACGATCGAGCTGGCGATCGGTACGGGGCTGCCCCCCCGAGTGAATGTAGTTGTTCCGTTCAGTCCGGAAAGTGTCGGTGGAGCGACCGTCAACTGCATGTTGACATTTCGCGACACCGTGTTGCTGGCGAGAGGAGTCGGCATCGAATCATCGTAGGCCGTGAACGAAATCGTTCGAGGTGTTCCGTTGGCCCCAGGACCTGACGAACTGAACGTCACCGAACGTAGCGCCATTCGGTAGTTCGTCACGCTGGTTGACCCCGTCAACGTCAGCGTTCCCGTCATAGAATCGAACGAACTGGTCAGACCAAACTGAGGTGTAAACGACAGCAGGTCATGGCTGTTCGAATTGTTCTGATAACCGGAAGTAATCTGAACCTTCGCGCGGGTCAGATTGTTGCTGTCGGCATCGAAGATCCCCAATGAATTCGTGACGACCTGTGGTGGATACGTCGGATAGTTCGCCAGATACGTCAAGGGCGTCGTTTCGATTCCAGACAACAACGGTGGCTGGTTTGCCAGGGTCACATTGATGGTTTGCGATCCGGTGGCCGTGTTCGTCAGGGAGTCAGTCACGATAAACGTGGCCGTTCGCTGTGCCGTCGATGGACTCGCTGCGACACACGAGAAGACGACTGTTCGAAGGGTGGCCTGGTAGTTGGCCGCCGAACTGACCCCGGTAAAGGTCAACGTCGCCGTGGTTCCATCGGGACTCATCACAAGCGAACGCTGGAGCGCAAACGGGTTGTTGAAATCAATGCGATCCCCGACTTGCAGGTTCGTAAAGACCACCGTGGCATTCACAATATTCAAGCCGAGGTTCTGACTCACTACCAGAGCCGGAGCAACCTGGATGGGACTGCTCCCTTGAAGATAAGTCACCGTTCCACCCAGACCACCAATGGACAGCGGAGCGATGTTATTCAGGCTGAAGGTGGCTGTCGTCGCTCCTGTGGCAGACGCCGCCGCGTTAAAGCCGCCCACGATCGTGTTCGCCGTGGCCGTCACACTCGCCTGCCCACCCGCGATGGTAGTTGAGGGACTCGAAAGAGTTGCGGACGGACCACTTAATGGAACGGTGAAGTTAATCAGTCCCCCGTTAACCGGTTCAACAGGGTTTTTGGCCGTGACGGTCACGCCCAGTGGATTCGCAAACGAATTGCCCGTCACCGCCGTTTGTGGCGTGCTTCCAGTGACAGGAGTGAGCGTAAAGCCCTGGCTTTCAAAGGCACCGATGTCGACCGTTCCCACGTAGGGGTTACCGCGCTGATCGGTCGTCCCGATCGCTAACGCATTACTTCCCGCATCGATCGCTGGACTGCCCGGTAGTAAAGCAATCGTCTGCGTCGGCCCGCCGTAATTCCCCAGCGGCGCGAGCAGTGGATTTGCCACGCCCACCTGATTGCCATTGCTGCCGTTGACCAGCCCGCCAGAACCGCCTGTTCCAACGAGGTTGTTTGAACCCGAAACATTGCTCGCCAGGTTGACGCCAATGTCGCCATTCGTGTTCCCTGCCACAATCGTATTGTTCAACGTGACGGCACTGCTGTTCAGCACGTACAATCCCGATCCGCCCCCCGTGGCTGCCGTGTTTCCGCTGACAGTGACGTTCGTCAACGTTCCGTGACTGTTGTTGACCACGGTGATCCCTGCACCGTATCTTGAGCCCGAATTCCCGCTGACCGTGCAATTGGTCGCCGTCATTGAACTGCCGTGATAGGCCGCAACTCCACCGCCGTCCGTTGAACTATTTGCCGAAACGGTACAGTTCACCAGAGTCAGCGAACCGCCGTAGCTCGCATAGGCCCCACCACCCCAGTACGCGGTATTATTTGAGACGGTTGAATTGGACAGCGTTGCCGAGGAACCCGAGCCGTAAACTAAAATTCCACCCCCGTATTGAGCTGTATTTCCCGTGACCGTGCAATTCGTCAGATTGACCGTTCCTTCGTAGTCGTAGACCCCGCCACCGCTCCCTTTGGAACCCGCATTGCCTCCGGTGATCGTCAGTCCGTTCAGATTGGCCGTGGCGTTCTTGAAAACCTCAAAGACTCGACTCGTATTGTTTCCGCTGATGGTCAAGCCCGCAGTTGGAGCGGTGATCGTGATCGGCTCGCTGGTGTCGGTCAGGCCCAACTCGCCTCCAGACAACGTAATCACCTGGGCAGAACCAAAGACCGTCGCATCAAACGTGATTGTGGGGGGACTGCTGGTAAACGTGTTTGCATAAGCGATCGCCTCTCGCAGACTGGTCTTTCCGTCAACCGGATCGACAACATCACTCGTCGTATTCACGATCAGGCTGGAGGTCTCGTTGTTTGACAATGCGAACGACGCGGTTGTTGCCACACCGCTCGCCGTCGCCGTGGCGTTGTAATTACCTGACGTCGAATTCGCCGTGGCGGTTACGCTGGCGGTCCCGGAAGCGATGGTTGCCGGGTTGCCCGCCAGCGTTGCCGAGGCTCCGCTGCCCGGAACCGTATACGTGATAACACCGCCGTTAAC
>JBAXBD010000027.1:0-20905 GCA_037142165.1 Schlesneria sp.
CTTTAAGAGCTCGACTGAGGATTTTGAGATCACCACGCGATGCCTGATCGCGATCGAGCTTGTCGGCAGTTTCTTTGATTTCCGCAATTAAGATCGCACGGGCGCTTTCTTCATGCCCGGCTGACGACGGGGTCGCGGAATCTGGGCCTTTCGGCAACGTAGGATCTGAACTCATAAAATATTAACCATCAACTGCGTCAAGTGCTTCCTCACGGGTTTGGTAAAGAGCCCAGACAGTATCAAGCCGCGTTAGCGATAACAGCTCACGGAGCATTTGGCTGGCGCCGCTCAACACCATTTCACCGCTTCGGCTCTTGACCGCCTTGTGACAACGTAAGAGGAACGACATGAACACAGAACCGCAACTTGGCACCCCGCTGAGATCGATTACCAACATCGGCGACTCGTGTCCTTCGATCAATTCCGTCATCATATCTGCGGCTTCTGCAAGAAGTTCTGCGGAAAACGTATTGACGTCACCAACAGGTGCAATGACGATCGTCCCCCCCGACATCTCGATCCGAAACGCGTCGCTCGCAACACCCATCTGCGATCCTTCTCAAACTCTGATGAAGCCTCCGTCCCTTGCCAGTGAGGCAGCGATTCCTCACGTCAGAGAGTTATCGCCGATCTGTTGTCACACGACAAGCCTCCTAAGAAGCGGCTTGAATTTGCTTTGGATGACAACCGACATCACACTTCGAGTTCTTCGACGAAGATGGCTGGCTGATCGGGAATTTCAAACGAATCCCAGAACAGCCGTCTCACGCATATCCGCTTCCAACTCGCGGATATGCATTGACGTCCGACGATCTGGTGCATTCGACCAGGATGAAATCTACGAACTAACGAGGAGGAAGATGGTATCCTTCGCGATTCAACCGAATCCGGTAAAGACTCGATCCGGCGGTGATATAGAGAGTCTTGGCTTCGGCGCCCCGAGCAAAACCGACGTTCGTGGGGATTTCCGTCTTGATATACGCCAGCTCTTTTCCTTCCGGACTGTAGACGTAGATACCCGGCCGATTCTCGGCCCGCACAGCAACGTAAAGGTTTCCGTCCTTATCAACGACAAGCCCATCGGGACCATCGTACGGAGCGTAATCGGCAAGCGTCTTTCGAAAAGTCGCCGTACCATCCGAGGAAAGGTCGTACGCCATCAACGCCATATACCCTTTATGCAGGGGTGTAATAACCTTGTCTGCTTGCGTTCCTGTTCCTTTTTCCAACCGCTCGATGGCCGTCGATCCATTGTCATTGCTGACGACGTATAAAGTTTTCTGATCAGGAGAAATTGCGACGCCATTCGGCTTTCCAGCATTCGTAATGATCCGGTGAAGGGTACCGTCGGTGTCTATCCTATAAACCGCCTGAATCGATTGATCGATCGGTTCGTGCCCCAGATACCGGGGGTCACTGAAATAGATCCGCCCCTTTTCGTCGATGGTAATGTCGTTCGGAGAGTTGAGAGGTCGGCCTTCGAAAAGAGCCGCGATGATATAACTCTTACCAGTTTTCATATCGGTCCTGGTCACTCGGCGACCGCCATAATCGGCCCCTTCTGCGACGATCATGTTTCCAGAGGCATCAAACTTGATGCCATTCGACATTCCACTCGGCGAACGAAAGATCGAGGTCTTATTCGTAGCAGGGTCGAACTTCCAGATGTGTCCGGCTTCGATCACACCCTTGGCGTCGCGCGCTACGTGAGAGAATGTGATTTCGCTGAAATAGACGGTTCCGTCCAATGCGACGCAAACTCCCTCTGTTAGAACCTTCGATTCGAAAAGTTTCTCGACCTTTGCGTCGGCTGGAACGATCGGCTCGTCCGCAGATGATGCTGTTGACGTAAGGCAAAGCCAAACGAATACGATTGGCTTGAATACTGAGACTGGAATCAGACGGGCGCATTTCGTCATCGGTACTTCCTTTGGTTCACAGGACGTGTTAAAGAATTGATCCAAGCAATTTCTTCTTGATGCGTCGATTCAGGCGTTTGCCTCATGCGACGACAAGGTTAGAATCCAACTTTGTTACCGGATTTTCCTACAGAAGTGAACTGACCGCATGATTGGAATCGACCCAACGCCTTTTGATGTACGGCTCGTTGCATTTGGAATTCCGATTCGAGTACATCCTTCGTTCTGGCTGGGAAGTATCTTATTTGGATCGAATCTTGCGTCGAACCAATTGATTTTCATCTGGGTTGTGTGTGCGTTTGTTTCTGTCCTGGTGCATGAACTCGGCCACGCTTTGACAGCGGAGTCATTTGGCTGGCCCACAGAAATTGTGATGTATTTCGGTGGGGGACTGGCGATTTCGCGACGGAATCGTGGCGACACTCCCTGGCGGTCGATCCTTGTTTCGCTGATGGGCCCCTGTGCGGGTTTTATGCTTTTTGGACTGGTCTTTCTCGTAAAACGCCTGATGGGGCTGAATCACAATTTGCCAGTCTTCGACAGTGTTGAACCGGCGGATGATTACCGGTTTTATCTTTTGACCGCCGTGAGTTTTCTGAGCTTCATGAATCTTTATTGGGGTCTTTTCAACCTGCTGCCGGTACTTCCATTGGATGGTGGCTACATTATGGAGTCATTCTGTGAGGCAATGCGTTTTCGTGACCCCTCAGGTGTGGCTCTAAAAGTTGGCGCGATCGCATCCGGTGCTGCTGCGTACTATTTATTTACCAAAATGCAACAACCCTTTGCTGGTGCACTCATGCTGATGCTTTGCATGCAAAGTGTCGGGGCACTTCAAACCAAACGATGACACATCACGACGGAACAGGCGTCTTATTCACGATCTGTCTGAGAACTGCTTTTGCTCGGTCTCGGCGTCCTTCGTGAAGAACACCCTTTACAACGATCCGATGTGCCAAAACGGGAAGGACAAGTCGTTTGACGTCATCGGTCACAGCGTAGTTTCGACCTTCGATCAATGCTAACCCCTGAACGGCTCGATAAAGCGTGATCGCCCCACGCGTACTGACGCCCAGATGAAGTTGTTCGTGCGTCCTCGTGGACTCGACAATTTCCAGAATGTAGTCGTTAAGCGAATCTTCCACTTTGACCGCGCGAACCGCTGATTGAAGCCGACGCAATTGCTCAGTATTCACGACGGACTTCAGCTTGTCGCCAGGTTCTCCATCCCGATGGTTGATCAGCACATTCTTTTCAACATCACGAGATGGATAGCCAATTTCGATACAGCCGATCAATCGATCGCGTTGATTTTCAGCAAGTGGATAGGTTCCCTCAAACTCAAACGGATTCTGGGTCGCCAACACGAAGAACGGCGACGGTAGAGGATAGGTTTTCCCTTCAGCGGAAACTTGCCCTTCGCTCATTGCTTCAAGAAGTGCACTTTGAGTACGTGGCGTGGTTCGGTTAATTTCATCGGCTAGCAGCACATTTGTAAAAATCGGACCTGGACGAAACTCAAACTCACCTCGATTCGGCAAGAAGACGTTTGAGCCAAGAATATCGCTTGGCAGCATATCAGGCGTGAACTGTAACCGTTTGAACTCGCACGAAAGGCTGCGCGCCAAAGCTTTCGCGAGTGACGTCTTTCCGACCCCCGGGGCATCCTCAACCAACAGATGTCCGCCCGCAAGGAGCGCCACCAGTGAGAGATGAATTGGTTCTGGTTTGCCAAGAATGGCCGTCGCGATGTTTTGTTCCAAGCCCGCAATCAACTGCTGGTCGTCGGCCACTCACAATACTCCTTTTCGAATGTTTACTGTTCGAATATCCGGGCGGATTATAGGCGGACTGCAGAAAGTTCGCGACGGACACAGACCGATGAATTGCACAGCAGGACGAGATGCGAATCAATCAGCGAACCCCGGCGACGTATCACGATGTTCGAAATTGGCAAGGGATTCATTCAACGACTCTCCGGGTACATCTCGACGGCCCGGTTCCACTTGACCACGAATTCGCGGCATCTTGTGCGTTCCGAAGGAAGTTCGAGTGGCCTGCCACGACCGTCGAGTATGATACCGACGGTTCCACCGTGAACTGTTGCCGAACGCATCTTTCCTGGCCCCGACCCCACATCAAAACCGCGGGCGGGGTGCAAGGTAACTTGGGCTGTTTGACCGACCTCCAAATTTAGTCTGACAATTTCGCCCCCTTGCAATTCACCGGAATCTTGTAGTCCCCCTTCAAACGTATATCGACAGACGGGCTGACCAAACTTTGGTCGTCCCTTAGGAGCGATACACGTCCCAAGATAGACAAGACAGTCTCGCTCGAATACTTCCATCGCAGCCTGCGGATGCACCGACGCGAGGACGCCAAGATGAGGCATCATGAAGATACTGTCCTTCGCAAGCCGAGTGATCCCTTCCGGCTCGAATGCGTCGATCAGCATCATCGCCGTTTGCTCCATACGGGGCGCGTGGGAGAGGACTCCACCAGAACCGACCAACAAGTCAACAGCCATGTTATCAACAATCGATCTGGGGCCGCTCTGTTGACCAAACGCATCTCCGATCGATCGTTGCTGCTGTACGCCGACCAAAGTTGTCGCAAACTGCTGATGCTGCAAATACGAAAGCCGCAACGCTTCACGAGCGACCGCCTGTTCGAACATCAGTGCATCCAGTGTTTGTGGGATTGTCGTCGGTCGAATCATTTTGTTCTTCACGCGGTTCCGCAATTCCCGCTCATCACAATCATAAGGCACCCATCGCAAAATCTTTGACAATGTCGCTTCCGCCAGGACATTAGAAATGGAATAACTCATTCCCAGATTCGCACTGACGGTTCGATTGAAAACACCTCCAAAAACTGAAAAGACATCCGTTGTTGCTCCGCCAATATCGACGCCAACGGCATTGATACCTTGTATCTCCGCAATCGTTTTCAGGATATCACCCACCGCTCCGGGCGTTGGCATAATCGGGGCGTCAGCCCAGGCGATCAGTTTATCGTAACCCGGCGCATGAGCCATCACATGCTCGAGAAACAAATCGTGTACACAATCACGAGCCGGCCCAAGTTCTTCGCGTTCAAGGACCGGACGAACGTTGGGGACAACTGATAACTCGACGGTTTCTCCGAGCACTTCAGTGACAAGCGAGGCCGCTTCTTGATTTCCGGCAAAAATCAAGGGCATTTTGTACTGCCCGCCAAACCGCGGCTGTGGCTTCGCGGGAGCAATTAATTCTGCCAACTGTACGACATGTGACGTTGTTCCCCCATCGGTTCCCCCTGCAAGCAGGATCATGTCCGGGCGTAATTCACGAATTCGTTGAATCTGTTCGAACGGCTTCCGCTTATCGTTTGACGCCAAAGTTTCCATGACGATCGCACCCGCACCAAGCGCCGCTCTTTCGGCACTGGCTGCCGTCATTTCACGAACGACGCCAGCAACAAGCATCTGTAGACCGCCACCTGCACTGGATGTCGAAATATAGATATCGCAGCCTTCGTTTCCCCGTGCGGGTCGAATAATCTGACCTTGTTCGTCAATCAATCGTCGACCAGCTAACTCTCCGACCTCGGTAGCAGCATTAACGACACCCATTGTCACATCGGCGGTCGGCTCTTCGACGGTTGTCGGAGCTTCACCACGATAAGTTTGACGATAAACGCCATCGATTTTCTCGATCAAGATTGCTTTTGTCGTAGTACTGCCGCAATCGGTCGCCAGGATGACCTGCAATGATTCTGGATCGGGGAAACGCGAGAACGAGGGCGAAGCATCGGATTGATCTGATGGCATTGCACGGCCGATAGTTGAAGGCAATTTGGTCAAACTAAAATCGTCACGGACGATCTGATTCTTCGTGATGTGGTGATTTTGATTGAACTAATCCCCGGTCTCACAAATCACATGCAGATCCTCAAGTCGTTGGCAAATGTACTCTACTGCTCCTCTCTGTTCCAGAAATGATGCGAAATCTCGGATCCCCTTTGGATCAAGAACCGCTGCAAGCACAGGTTCGAAGAATCGCAATGTCTGTCCGCCTAAGTAATGAAGTGGGGCAGATGACTCGAAAAGCATTTGAGCCGGAAATGTCATCCGTCGCCTTACGATCTCTCGACAAACCGCGTCGATGGCAATTGCTTGTGATGTTGTTGGAATCGGAGAGCTTGACATCCCTACTGAAAACGCATGTTTTAGCCAGTTATGCATCGACGGACCACCCAGGTATCAGACAGTGTTTCGCACAGCAGATTGATATAACGTCTATCACGAGTGACCTTTCCCAGCAAAGGCTAATGCGACCTGTTTGATCCCTTTCAAGTCAAGTTTGCCTGTCCCGAGGATTGGAATTTCTTCGACTTCGATAAAGCCATCATGCGATGGAATCCAGAGAGTTGGAAGTCCCGTATCTGCTAACTCATTGATGACTTGCTTGACGGATTTCACAAGGGGTTTGTGCAAAACAATCAGTCGCTCTCCTTTTTTTGCGTCGGGAACGGATGTCACGGCAAGCGGAATACCGGCATCAGTGCTGGTGGGATCTTCAATGATCCTCAAGAGATTTTCTTCGATCCTTAAATGCGGAACCATTTCTCCACCAATCTTCGAAAATCGACTGAGTCGACCCGTAATGTGAACAAAGCCCTCGTCGTCAACGAATCCCATATCACCGGTTTCGTACCAACCATCCTTGATCACCGTAGCCGTCTTTTCGGGCTGGTTCAAATAGCCCAGCATGATATTGATCCCCTTAATGCAGACGATACCGACACCGCCTGATGGAAGGGGCTGTTTTGTATCTGGATCGATTGCTCGCGCCATGACCCCCGGTATTGGGCGGCCGACCGAACCGAGCTTGGTCCCCTTTTGATCGGTATTTTCGCTGCGATGCGCAGCAACGTTGACGCACGCCGGACCAGATGTCTCGGTCGTTCCATAGCCCTCAGACGGTTGAATGCCAAATTTTTCAAGAAACTGTTCCGCCAGGTCAAGTGGCATTTTCTCAGCGCCAACAACGACGAGGTCAAGCGTCTGGAATTGCTCTTTCTCACACCGTTTGAGGTAGCCTCGTAGAAATGTCGGTGTGCCGAATAAGATTGTAGCTCGATGTTGTTGAGCCAATTCACCAATCTGCCGGGCGTCGAGAGGATTAAAATGAAAAACAACCTTGGCGCTGACACACAAGGGCAGCCAGAATGCCGCAACGTACCCAAAGCAGTGAAATAATGGCAAGATCCCAAGCACGCAATCGCTTCGTTTGATATTGAAGACCTGATCCGCAGCTTCGACTGTAGCGCTCACGTTGTGCTGCGAAATCATCACCCCTTTAGGCTCACCCGTCGAGCCTGACGTAAAGATGATGGCAATAATGTCAGATGAGGCAATCCGAGTCAGACCGATCATTCGTTCCAACAACATCGAGGGGATCAGGTACGCGGCGAAACCGGCGACGATTTTGTCAAAGTTCGTTATCTTCTCTTTGAGATCTTCGAGAAAGACATATTCCACGCCAAGATCGAAATGTTTCTTCTCCAACATTTTCTTGCTTGTGAGTACGTGTCGTACTTGAGCATCTTTCACACAATGACGCATATCCGCTTCAGTCGTTGTGAAGTTTAAGTTGACTGCGGTACGCCCACACATGGCTACGGCGAGGTTTGTAATTGCCGACGCAGCCGTCGCGGGTAACAGGATTCCAACGCACTGCTCCTCTACACCAAGAACATCACGAAGCAGTACGCGACGAATCGCCATCACCGATGACAAGAGTTTGCCTCCTGTCATTTCGACACCACTTGAGTCCGCAATTCGAACGTCTTTCAATGTCTTCTTGCATGATCGCAGAAAGAGACGAGCTGGCGTCATCTCAGCGGACTTGTTCACTTTCACGACGACAGATCCTGTAGATTGAATGGACCGACTGATTCAACGGAGTCGGCGTGTATCTGCTAACCCTGTTTCATCGAGCAGTTATTGGAAATGAGAGATATGATGTTCTAACGATTGAACGTCATGCCTTAGCGTTAAGCTCTTTATCCACCGCGTCAAGGGCTAGCTGCTTGACTCTCTTAAGATCCAGCTTACCCGTCCCAAGGATCGGAATTTCACTGACTTCGACAAAACTGTCAGATGACGGAAGCCATAGAGTCGGAAGCCCCGTGGCCGCCAGTTCATCGATCACTTGTTTGACGGACTTTGCGAATGGCTTGTGTAGAACAACCAGTCGCTCACCCTTTTTTGCGTCGGGAACTGATGTCACAGCAAGTGGAATACCGGTATCGGTGTTTGTGGGATCCTCAACAATCCGCAATAGGCTTTCTTCGATTCTCAAATGCGGAACCATTTCTCCGCCAACCTTGGAAAATCGACTGAGTCGACCAGTAATATGAACAAAGCCCTCGTCGTCAACGAATCCCATGTCACCGGTTTCATACCAGCCATCCTGAATCACCGAAGCGGTTTTCTCGGGGTGATTCAAATACCCCAGCATGATGTTCGATCCTTTGATGCAGACCAAACCTTCCTTTCCGACTGATAGCGGTTGCCGGGTATCTGGATCGATCGCACGGACCACAACCCCAGGCATCGGGCGGCCGACGGACCCCAATTTCGTTCCCTTTTGGTCGATTTGTTCATTCCGATGGTCGGCAACATTAACGCACGCGGGCCCGGACGTTTCCGTCGTACCATACCCCTCAGACGGCAGGACACCAAACTTCTCACGAAACTGTTCTGCAAGATCAAGTGGCAACTTTTCGGCTCCGACGACGAGGATATCCAACGTCCGAAACTGCTCTTTCTCGCATCGCTTGAGATAACCACGCAGAAACGTCGGAGTGCCGATCATGATCGTCGCACCGTATTTGTGGACGAGTTCGCCAATCCTTCGAGCATCAAGGGGATTCGAGTGGAAGACGACCTTTGCAGTCACACACAAAGGAAGCCAGAACGTGGCGACGTACCCGAAGCAATGAAAGAGTGGCAACACCCCGAGCATGCAATCGGTAGACTCGATGTTAAACATCTGATCCGCAGCGTCGACTGTGGAACTGACGTTGTGATGCGACAGCATCACGCCCTTTGGCTCTCCGGTTGATCCCGACGTGAACATGACCGCGATAGTATCGTCCGGACGAACTCGGGTCACCCCAATCATCCGTTCCAAGAGAAATGCAGGAACGACATATGCCGCCACACCAGCGACAAGCCGGTCGAAATTCGTAACCATCTCTTTCAGATCTTCAAGAAACACAAAGTCGACGCCTAGATCGAGCGGTTGCTTCTCAAGCATCTTTTTACTCGTGAGAACATGCCGGACTTGTGCCTCCTTCACGCAGTGACGCATGTCTCCTTCAGTGGTTGTGAAGTTCAAGTTCACAGCCTTTCGTCCTGCTAATGTCACCGCAAGGTTGGCAATCGCAGAGGCTCCTGAAGCAGGCAATAAAATCCCGACAAACGGTTCGTCAACGCCAAGGATTTCGCGCAGCAAGATTCGACGCATTGCAAGCACAGAGGCTAAAAGCTTTCCCCCAGTCAGCTCCATACCCGTGGAATCAGCCAATCTGATGGAACGTAATGTTTTCTTACAGGACCGAAGAAACATACAGGCTGGAGTGAGTTCCAGTGTCTTGCCGATTTCCACAGCGTCTGCTCCCAGTTGTTGCACACGATCTCGAACTTCAACAGCCGATTGCGGTGAAATTAACGGTTCACCAAATATAATCGAAACTGGATACCGCCATTTCTGAGGCCATTTCCAAAAAACTTTGCCACCTCGATGACTGAAGATGCTCCCCCACAGTCCATGAAGATAGATTGGAATGACAGGGGCATCCGTTCCTTTCAAGATCCTGATCATTCCTCCTTGAAACGGTTGTGTCTGGCCTGATCTCGTCAGAGCGCCTTCTGGAAAAATACAGACCAACTCACCATTCCGCAGTGCTTCGGTCGCAGTACGTAACGATTGAATGAGGGTCTTGGGGCCTGAGTCGGCTTTAATCGGAATGACATCAAAGATCTTCGCCAGCCAATTCAGCTTTGGGTTTTGCACGAAATCGGCATAAATGATAAATCGAATCGGGCGAGGAACCGTGATCAGTAACAAGACTCCGTCAACAAAACTGATGTGATTGGGAGTCAAAAGCGCTCCACCGGTTCGAGGAATATTCTCGAGCCCATACGGACGAACTTTGTAGAACAGCTTGACCATCAGCCAGAAAACGAACCGTACAGTCGCATTCGGCAGTAACAAAACGATATAAATAGCAACAGGAATCGTCCCGATGCCAGCTAACAGGAAAACAACGCTCGGCGATATTTTCCAGATATCAATCATAATAAAGTACAAACCAGACATGATGAGAATGCCCGAGAACGCCAGAAAATTCGTCGCAGCGACAACCTGCCCCAGGTGCTGAGCCTCACTACGTCGCTGTAAATATGACTCAAGTGGTACATCAAACAAACCTGCGTTTAAACCCAGAAAAAAAAGCGAAACGCAAATGGCGACGAATGCAGACCCTGGTGACGTTTGACCTCGCCAGCCCGCCAGACAAAGCATGACCGACCAGAACGCCATGCCAATAGCCCCTAGCGGAACAATACCTAATTCGACATGTCCACCAGACCAAAGCCCGGCTAATACGCTGCCAATACCTACTCCCAACACGAGCATCATCCCGAGGACGCCAATCTTCTCTTGCGAAAGTCTCAAATCTTTCGCTCCGAGTTGATCCACATTCAACTGGGCCAGTGAAGCGAGAATCCAAAAAAAGGCGATTCCCAATGCGGCCCTGAGTAGCGGCGTATCGGCGTGTAAACGCTTCAGTGAACTCCAGGTCTCGACAAACGGATTCCACGGTATCGTCCGCGTCGGGTCAGCTGCCACAACAGACCGCAGCCCGAAGCTGATCACCCAACCCAATAAGGCAATTCCCATGACCACCGTCATTGAGGGGACCAATGCCGTCAATGTGATCGGCGCCTTCGGAGTTGGCTGAGCCGACGCTGCAAGAATATTACCGACGAGAAAACCCAGTGCTGCCGGGGCGACAGTCGCGAGCCCCATCAAACCATTCGCCTTCGAAAGCAAGGGCTCGTCAACTAATTCTGGAACGCAACCAGACTTTGCAGGCGAAAACAGAGCGGCGAGTGCGCCAGTCATTGCCACGATCGTAATCAAAAATGTCATGTTTCCCGTAAGAAGCGCCACAAAACCCAAGCCCATGATGACGATTTCGGCCGTCTTACAGGCACGTATCACCCAAGCTTTGGAAAATCGATCCGCGAGATACCCGGCGGGTGTGGCGAGTAGAATGAACGGGATCGTGAAAGCTGCCAGCCCCAGTGATAAAGCACCCGCCTGCCCCAGATGTGGTTTGGCAATTGGTACAACCAGCCAACGAAACGTATGATCGTTCAGAACTGTAAGAAACTGGACGAACAAGAGGCTTAAAAAACTTCGCGTTGCCAGCCTTTCGTGAGGCAAGGCACGATCATCGTGATGAATCACATTCATTTCTGTCGCATTTCCCGATGCACCGTCATGACCGGGCTCGGGATAATTCGGAGATCTTTCCTGAGAATCAACAGACGAATTCATCCAGCAGCCATTCTCTTGCGTAACGTGATTAATAACCCACCCTGGGAATGCGAAATGACCCTCAAAAGACTCACACTATTGCGTAAGCCCCGATATTTGCAAAGGATACAGACCGAACTCCAAACAGTCTTTACAGTGGATGGGAGCATACTATCATTCGGAGCGGCAATTTAGCCATCGAACGAGTGGCAGTGCACACACAAAAGTCATGGGTTCTACCCAAAAGCGACAACACCCCGGCACGAAATTGTACCGGGGTGTAGACACCAAACCAGATTGGAAGTTTCGAGCAATTGCTCAAGCCGCAACACGCTGAGGCATCTTGAGGATCGTCGGCTCGCTACCGTGTGCAGCAGACATGAACTCCTGGAAGACTTGCATATCCAAAGCCGAAGCAGTGTCGTCTTCAGGATGCCATTGAACTCCGAGACAGAACCACTCGGGGTCAGTGGACTCGTAGCATTCGATTACGCCATCAGGAGCATGTGCCGAGGCCTTGAAACAGCTCGCCAGACGGTTTACTGCCATGTGGTGCTCACTGTTAACACGAATTTCGCCAGGTCCGTAAATGTCCCAGCAACGGGTCCCTTCAACGATCTCAATAATGTGCCGGTTATGTCGTTCAACAGGATCACGATGATGCAAAGCACGGGGTACAGCTTCAGGGATGTGCTGAATCAACGTGCCGCCACAGATCACATTCAAAGTCTGCATGCCGGAGCCAATTGCAAGAATCGGCAGTCGCATTTCAACTGCGAGCTTCGCCATGCGACGATCAAAGTCCTCGCGTCGGACTGGCATCGGTCGAGTGTGAGGATGTGGCTCCATCCCTAATCGCATGGGATCCAAATCCATGGAACACCCAGCAAGCACAACGCCATCACACATCTCAAGAGTTTGTCTCAAATCATCATCACTGGCGTGCGGAGGAATCAGCATTGGCAGTCCACCCGAAGTATTGATTGAATCATAATACCCGGTGTTGAACCAGCTCAGTGCCAATGCATCCTTACGAGCTGGTCGATAATCTCCATTAATACCGATAACAGGTTTCGTCTTCATAAAAATCCCTTTTTTCGTAGCACATCCTGTGCAAGACCACCTAACAACACATCGCCGGAAAGCTCCGCTGGGCGCGACGCACCCCCCTTAATTGGCGGACCGACGTGAGACTCCGTGAACGTCATGCGAACGATTAACGAATCGCATGAGAAAACTTGCTTTCCCACCTGATTGATTTTCGAAACGATGCTTCGATTCAAACAAGGCCGGAAAACCAAAACCACCAAACGACTGATCTCGCGAATCCATTCTGTCAGCTCCCACCCGAATCCTTCAGGTGACATTCGAAAGATTGTCGAGGAACAACAAGAGCCCCGCACACATCATCGAACCGTTATGGTTAGCGCTGCTCACCTCATTCATTGAGACTCAAGCAACGTCATCCTCACGACGGGCGGAACTTATCTGCACATTCCAACGCTGTAAAGCAAATCGACGATTTTGTGGGCAAAAACCACATTGACCACTAGATATAGCGTGACTGATCGACCTGTCGTGCGCGAAGCCTAATCGGTAATATCGGGAAGGAACTCGGAACCCAACCTCATTTTGCAGCCTACAATGTCCGTGTTAAGACCTGAAATTACCAGCTTTCGACGCCACGACCTGGCAAAAAAACTCATCGAAACAGGCCTCAAACCAGATCTCGTGAAGCCCGTGTGGAATGGAGTCTACGTCAAAGGTGCAACAAACTTTTATCAGATCGTAACTCTCTCTCGAAAAAACCAGGAACTGCTTGCAGATCACTTTTCCATAGGCCGTCCGACGATCGTTCGTGACCTGACTTCCAGGGATGGGACTCGCAAATGGTTATTGCAATTTCCCGATGGAAATCGCGTCGAATCAGTGATGATCCCTGAGTTTGATCGAGGAGCTCTCTGTGTATCGTCACAGGTCGGCTGCACTTTATCTTGTACGTTTTGCCACACGGGGACGATGAAACTTACCCGAAACCTGGCCGTAACAGAGATCGTCTCACAGGTCTTGAATGCGCGCGATGGGCTTTGTGAATGGGGCAAAAAACGTTCAGATTGCGTCTGCACAAATATCGTATTGATGGGTATGGGCGAGCCTCTCTTTAATTTTGATAACGTTTCGACGGCACTTCAGATCATCATGGACGGTGATGGTCTCGGAATTTCACGACGGCGGATCATGCTTTCGACAGCCGGTGTTGTCCCCATGATCAAACGGGTTGGGATCGAACTGGGCGTCAATCTTGCGATAAGCCTTCATGCCGTACGAGACGAACTGCGAGATGAACTGGTCCCTCTCAATAAGAAATACCCCCTTCAAGAGTTGCTTGGGGCCTGTCGTGATTACCCGGCGGCCAGTAATGCTCGGCGTATTACCTTTGAATACGTGATGTTGAGAGACGTCAATGATTCTGACGCCGACGCCCGCGAATTGGTTCGGTTACTCCAAGGAATCCACGCGAAGGTCAACCTCATTCCATGGAACCCATGGCCCGGAGCCCTCTACCAGACTTCGACTCAAGACCGGATTCATTCGTTCGCAAGAATCATCAATGATGCGGGCTATTCCTCGGCAGTTCGTGCCTCTCGCGGAGAAGATATTATGGCCGCCTGCGGTCAATTGAAATCGGACAGTGAACATGCTGCCCGCACTCGATGACGAACCAATCAAGCTCATACAATGTCCATTGAGTGGCCAGACTTGCATTCTTGGACATAACCATCAAAACTCAGCTCCCCTCAAACCGATGATACTCCATCGCAGTATTCGATAATTACCCCTTAAACCCCTCTGAAAACGGAAACGCGCAGATATGAAACTGATGAAAGCTTTGGTCAAGGACCGATCGGCTCCCGGCCTGTCGCTGCAAGACGTTCCGGTACCAGGAATCGGAATCAACGACGTCTTGATTCGAGTCGATCGTACCGGAATCTGTGGGACAGACCTGCATATCTACAAATGGGATGCATGGGCACAAAAAACGATTCCCGTTCCGATGGTCGTGGGCCACGAGTTTGTCGGTGAAATTGTTGAGGTCGGTTCAAACGTGACCGACTTCCACCCCGGTGAAGTCGTCAGTGGAGAAGGGCACGTTGTCTGCGGCCGCTGTCGTAATTGCCTTGCCGGACGACGTCACTTGTGTAAAGACACGAAGGGGGTGGGTGTCAACCGGCCTGGTGCGTTTGCCGAATACCTGTCACTGCCGATGACGAATGTCTGGCACCATCGCGAAGATATCGATCGGGATGTCGCATCAATCTACGATCCCTTCGGAAATGCAGTTCACACGGCATTGTCTTTTCCGGTTCTCGGTGAGGATGTCTTGATCACGGGTGCCGGGCCAATCGGCATCATGGCAGCGGCCATTGTGAAACATGCCGGAGCTCGATACGTCGTGATCACGGACGTCAATGAATATCGGCTGGACCTCGCGAAAAAGATGGGTGCCACAGTCGCGCTGAACGTGACAACCGGTAATCTCGCAGACGTCCAGACACAATTGGGTATGAAAGAAGGCTTTGATGTCGGACTTGAAATGTCCGGCAATCCCGCCGCCTTCCGAGACATGCTGAACAACATGGCTCATGGTGGCAAGATTGCCATGCTTGGAATCCCCTCGGAACAAATTGCCATCGACTGGAATATCGTTGTCTTCAACATGCTGACCATCAAAGGCATCTATGGTCGCGAAATGTATGAGACCTGGTACAAGATGTCAGTCATGCTGGAAAGCGGTCTTGATATCCGACCCGTCATCACACATCGATTCCACTATACCGAGTTCGAAAAAGGCTTTGCCGCGATGATGTCTGGTCAGTCTGGAAAAGTTGTCTTAAGCTGGAAAGATCACGCTTAGTCCAGGGAATTCCCGACGCCTTTTGATTCATGATGCTGATTTGACAGAGGTTCTGTCGCTGAGATTTTTTGGGCTGCGAAAAGTCTTGGTACACCCCCTGTCACAGGAACTCGAAACTCCGAATGTGAGCCAACAGGCAACGTATAGGTCTCCGATCCACCTGGCAGACTGTGCCGATAGGTCAGTGGATAAGGGATCTCAAACTCGTGGGATGCTCCAGGCTTCAATGTCAGGGGTGCCCCCCACGAGCTTGTCGGTGCCTTCGTCTCGTAGGTAAATGGCTGATCGCTAAGATTCGAAAGCTTGATCCGCGCAACATGGTACGAAATATCAACGACCGGAGATCTCCAGTTGAAATCGAACATCCGCATCTTTGCCTCGCCGACTTTAATGTCGGGAACGTCGGCTGTCGCCGTCTTCAGTTGACCACAATAGGCTGCCCATCCAGCTTTGAACAATTCCACATAACGATCCGCCTGAAGCGTCGTGTCCTTCCCTTTGTATGTTTCAATAAACTTGCCAGTCCCGGTCACATCGGCAGCAGATAACCAATCCAGGCTGATCACTCGCTGATCGTGAGCTGGCTTCAAGAGCTCCGCTTTCACTTGTTCTGAGACTTTCAAATCAAACGTCGCACATGGCTGCCACTGCTTTTGATCATGACCCGTCTTGATTGATACCGTAACCTGCGCGTCAGGCAACTGAAATTCAAAGCTCTTTGCTCCCTTGGTCACAGCGTTATCCGCATCCTTCACGTCGAGCGGACGAAGGAATCGTAGCGTTGAGCGAACCTGCAATGACTCGCCATATTGTTTCAAGTCGGGAATGATCTCTTGCAGCGTCGCACGTTCCGCAAGCTGCGAAAACAGCGGCTCGGGAAGATCCTGCAAATCCAATTGCGTCTGGGCCGAATTCGTGTAAAGCTCAGTAAGCGATCCCAGAATCTTTGGCGCGATTACAAAATGCATCGCCTTGTCAGCAGGAAGCTGTCCCAGCGAAAGCCGGGACTCATCGGGCCGCTGATACACAACCGAAGTCGTCGCTGACGGCGCGCCGGAGCCCTGTTGCAATGGCTTGGGGGCGTCAAACGGATTAATACTCGCAATCGTCAATCCGGCAATCAGTGAGATCCCATTCTCATCGGCCGAAATCTGTTCAGGCCACGCTTTAAATCTGGGTGGATTGATCGGCAATGGCCAGAATTTTGCGAGTGTCGACCCAGACTCCGTTGCAGATGATCCGGACTCGGGTAGCGTCAGTGATTTTTCAATCTCTGTTGCGACCCGTGGAGCGATGCTTGTTACCTCATTCTCAATGCGAGACTTGGCCCCATACAAACCGTTTCTCAGCCCACTGACAACCGCCTCTTCGGTCATTCCAAACCCTCGTACCGAAACGCCTGCGGGATTCGAAATCGACCAGTTGTCGTTTGGAATCCGAAAGCCTGACGAGGCCACTCGTAGCCGCAGCTTTCGATCAGCGATGTAAGGTTCCAGCTCCAGATTAAACCAGACCGGATACCGTTGTCCGATTGCAATGGTGATCGGACCGGCTTGCGCTGAATGTCGAGCCCCTTCTACCGACGTTCCACCAATCGTCAATGTCACATTTCGAATGCCAAGCTGGACCAGAATCCGACCTTGACTCCAACCTCTCGCGACAACACGTTCCAATTGACCGTTGTAAGAAATGCCCGAAAACCGAATGCTGAACTGACGACCTGATGCGACCGTACTATCGAACATGTCGTTCAGTCGACCTGTCAGCAAGTCGGGCGACACGGTCTGGGGAATGGTATACGACATCGCGTCCAGAACATCATTGCCAATCCGCATACCGACCGCTCGCGAGATCTCCCGAACTGGAACAAACGGAACCTTCACCGGATCGACGGGTTTCACAGTCGCCGTGCCCAATTGAGCCACGGACTTCCCCGGATTCAGCATCCACGCGACAACAGCGTCGTTTCCGTAAACCTCGTCACTAATGTCATGAAATCCATTGGGCAACTCGGTAAACGTCGCCGTTCCACCGGCCGCTTTCAATGCATCAACCATCTTACGATCCTGATCAGGTTTCACGAGCGCATCCTTCGCTCCGTGAAATGCCCAGACAGGAATTTCCTTCAGGATCGCGACCTTGTCGGCGTCGCCGCCGCCTGAGACCGGCACTAATGCTGACCAGCGAGAGGGCTCAGCCATCGCCAGACTCCAAACTCCGTATCCCCCCATCGACCAGCCAGTCAGGACCACTCCTTTTTCATCGAAGTTGTAGTGCTTGCGTGCATCATCAAGTGAATTAAGAGCACGTTTGCCATTGACTTCGTCAGCCGACCACGATTCCAGAATTCGTCCTTCAGCCATCTCACATTGCGGAAATACGACGAGAAACGGAAACGTCTTCGCTCGCGCCTTGATATACGGGGCAATCCCCTTCAACAACTGCAATCGATTATCCTTACCTCGTTCGCCAGCCCCATGCAGAAACAGCAATGCTTGCGATGGCTTATCCGAACGATAGCTAACGGGAACAAAGATGACATACTTGTGCTCACCCGAATCATCGCTGAAAGCGCGATCATAGAAGCGTCCGATCGAATCCTGCGCAACCACCGAGCCACGGGCAAACAGAATGACTATGGCCATGAAACCGACTAAATTCCGACCCCATCGATATCCGTGACGAATTGCCTTCATTTGGCTTTCTCCTTGGTGCGCGCCGCGTGGAAATCCTACGGCACATGGTGACTGAGTTAAGCAAGGACGCATCAGCACCTGGCTACATAAACCGCATTAGTTGAAGCGATTAAAAGCTTCAGTGGGGTAAGCATCACGCTTGCCCGTCATTTCGAGACGAATCACTCGTGTTCCAGAGATGGTATGCCAACAGCCTGACTTCACTCTTTCAATACACAGTGTCTTCAGTCCGTCTCGCCTGCTCAAATATCTTGTTCGAGCTACTGTAGCTTAGGCGCATCTGGCAGACAGTCAACACGCTGGCACAAAACAAATCACAATTTAACAATCCTCACGCTAAAACTTTTTCAATCACGTGACGTTCGTGCACTCCCGTCAGACGCTGGTCGAGGCCGTTGTAGAAGTAACTGAGATGACGATGGTCGAATCCCATCAATCGCAAGATCGTGGCATGCAGATCGGAAACATGAGCACGATCTTCTACCCCAGTAAATCCAAGTTCATCTGTCGCGCCGATCGCCTGACCACCTTTCACGCCGCCCCCTGCAAGCCACATCGAAAACCCCAACCAATTGTGATCGCGCCCTGGTTTGCCGACACCTTCGCTTGTTGCCGTCCTGCCAAACTCGCCACCCCATACAACCAAAGTCTCATCCCATAAACCACGCTGCTTCAGGTCGGCAATCAAGGCAGCAATCGGCTTGTCTGTTTCGCCCGCATGAATCTTATGATTGGTGATACAGTCATTGTGGCCATCCCAGGTAGCTTCGATATGACCGCCGCCCGAATAGATTTGTATGAAGCGAACACCCTGTTCTACGAGTCGCCGGGCGACCAGGCACTTGCGACCAAATTCGGCCGTAAGTGGATCATCAAGACCATACATGGCCTGCGTCTGAGAACTCTCTCGCTCAACATCAACCACTTCTGCGGCGCTCGTTTGCATCCGATAGGCCAGTTCATACGAAAGAATCCGAGCCGATAAATCCGATTGTTCTGGATGACGCGCGGCATGTTCTTCGTTGAGCTTGGCAAAAAGATCTAATGCATGCCGTTGAGTACTTGCCCCGACACCTTCGGGTGTGGCGAGATCCAGAAGAGGTGAACCTTTGCTGCGAAATAACGTTCCCTGGTTGGCCGCAGGCATATAGCCGGCCCCCCAGTTCGGAGCACCGCCAATCGGTCCACCCCGCGAATCAGTCATCACCACAAAGTTGGGAAGATTATCGTTCAGCGAACCAAGTCCGTAATTCAACCACGATCCAAGACTGGGTCGTCCCGTCAATGGGCTGCCGGTGTTCATTTGCAGGCAGCCCGATGAATGTGCCGCAGTATCCGTGTACATGGCTCGCAACACGCACAGATCATCCGCATGTCTGGCTGTCTGTGAAAAGAGTTCACTGATCTCTAATCCACTTTCACCATGTTTCTGAAACTTGAACGGACTTTGCATCAGGTAACCGACCGGACGACTGTTCGAGCCGAATTTCAGGTCACCCGAATAGGGTTTGCCATCATACTTGTCGAGGATTGGCTTCGGATCGAACGTGTCGATCTGGCTGGGACCACCGTTCATAAACAGAAAGATGCAATGCTTGGCCTTCACCGGAAAATTCAATGGTTTGCCAGCATTCGAAGGAATGCGGGACGATACCACTGTCTCTGCCGCTGAAAGTTGACGATTCGTCCCCTCGAAAAAACCGTCGCGAGACAAGAGGTCAACCAACCCGAGCGACGCAAAGCCACCACCAACCTCCCACAAAAATGACCGACGGGATTGGCCGCAGGGGGTGGGGTTTGGCGAAAAGCGATTCATGGAAAACCCCTTCACTCGACATACACAAATTCGTTTAAATTCAAAATCACTCGGCAAATCTGAATCAGTGCGGCACGTCGTACGTCGACATCAGGCTCGGTTACTCTGTTCCGAGTTTCCTCGTTCAGGAACTGCTTCATCGCCTGAAGTTCCGTCGCGGTTGGCGTCCGGCACAGCGCCAGCCGATACACTCGATCAATCTGACGATCTGGTTCATCTCCTACTTCTCGGTTCACACGATCAGCGAAAAATGATGCTTGCGAATTCATGAATTCGCCGTTGTAGAGCGTTAGCGCCTGCGGCGCGATGCACGTAATACTCCGTTTCTCCGTACTATTCGTCGTATCGCACATGTCCATCACTTCCAGCATCGGCACCAGAAGTGTTCGCTTCACATAGGCATAGATTGTTCGTCGGTAAATCGCCGGTTCCGGCGACGTTCGCCAGGCCGCTTCCTTATCCGTATGTGCTTCAATCACGCTTGCTGGAATCGGCAGGTACACCGCTGGACCAAACATTTCAGGATTCAATTTGCCACTTGTCGCCAGCACCGAATCGCGAATCGCTTCCACTTCCAGTCGACGCTGCGGAAACCGACCCAGCCATTTGTTTTCGGGGTCAAGTTCCCGCTGCTGCCTGGTTGCGGTACTGGACCTGCGATACGTGTGACTGGTCATGATCAACCGGTGAAGTTTCTTCAGCGACCAATCGGCCTCGTTCACAAACCAGTCTGACAACCAATCGAGCAGTTCGGGATGAGTCGGCCTGGCTCCAATTTGACCGAAGTCGCTCGGGGTCGCGACGAGACCCTCACCGAAGTGATGCTGCCAGACGCGATTCACGATCACGCGAGCGGTCAGCGGATTCGCAGGATCAACCAGCCATCGTGCTAATGCGAGTCGACGTCCGCTTGTTGGCCCTTCGACTGGAACAATCGACGGCTGGGTGGAAGTCAGCACAAC
>JBAXBD010000028.1:0-20502 GCA_037142165.1 Schlesneria sp.
CCACAGAAGGAGTAGTAACACCCCAGATGGTGCTGGGAATGAACCCCGCGTTTACAACGAAACTCAAACCTCCTGGCTGACGAAAAGAATCTGCGTCGTCCGGACAGGTGAAAACGGGCAGCCAGATATTTTCGCCGCCGACACCGCTGTTAATCGCGAATGAGTACGGGGCAGCCGACCCACCAGCAACTTGGGCATTCGACTTAATATTTTTCAGGATAGCGGTAGCGTCCAATGCTGGGAGCAGTTGCATTGGCCAACCAGCACCGTAAATGAAGCCTGTTCCATTCGCGTTGCTAATAGGTATATCACTTGTAAGGTACGGCAAACCACCGCCCGTGTTGGAAGAAAACGCAACCATCGCCAACCCAACTTGGCGAATGTTGTTCAGGCATTCCAACTTTCTCGCGGCACGGCGAGCGGATTGGACTGCGGGGGCGATGAGCGAAGCGAGAACGGCGATGATCGAGATCACGACGAGAAGCTCGATCAGGGTGAAGCCGCGGCGCGGCTGGCGTTTTGTCGAAAGGCGTAAACGTGTCATGACAGACTCTCCAAATAGATGTGGGCGACAGGGTTCGAACAAGAATTTTAAAAAGTTCGCTTCTGGTCGAAGCCGCCATTCGACTGCACCGCGCAACCGCATGATCAACTTAGCAAATCAGAAGCCGCAATTCCAATGTTTTTTTTAGTCTTTACAGGATATCGAGTTACCGAGATTGACAGCTTTTCCGTCCATATGGACGGTTTGTCAGATTTTGCGTCGTTAGCCTCCTCTCGCTAGCGCGTTTTCACGCTTATGTATACTTGGAACCGTTCCGAAGGTGACATTGATTCAGTTCATCGTTTGACGGTAAAGGACCAGGTCTTTCCACCTGATCCCGTTCAAATTAACGCGAAGGCCCGTTTTGTCGGTATTCGCATTGAAACTGTAGCTGTTCGAGCTGACGCCACTGAAGGTACCGCCGTTGTTCGTCGCGAGAATCTTCATTTGTTCAATCGCACCCGTGCGATCGACGATGAAAAACCCCCGATGTGTCGGTGCGTCATCCAGCCGACCGCCGATTTGCACAGCGGTGGTCGCAGTCGCATTCTGACCGGTGCCAACAAACCCGGAAACCTGAACCGCTTCGTAATACTGAACTGTGATATAGACCGCAAAAGAATTGCTGCGCGTCGTCGTGTTGTTGAGTAACTTGGACATCAACCGAAAGCGCGCCGATGGATGCAGTGGATTTCCGCTCGCTTCGTTATCAATTTGCGGAATATGATCCGTGTTACTGCCGACTTCAAACAGCCGACGCGATTCATTGATGCTGTTTGTGATTGCGCCGGAGTCCATTGGTAATGACCGAAAAATCGTATTTTCAAGTTGGCTATCAAGATTCGCCCCCGCCACGATGTTCACTGCCTGTGGACCGACAGTATCAGTGCTTCGGAATGGCCGCGAATTTGCCGTACCCGGAACATAGAGCGGAACAAATTTGTTAGCAATGGGATCGAAAAATCCAGCCACAGGATCGACGGCATATGCGGTCCCGTTTGCAGGTGCGACATAACGCGAATCCCGGGATTTGAGGAATTCAAACCACCACTTCCTGTTGGTATCAGACGGATCGGCTGAATCGAGATATGGCCCCGCATTTCCCGTCAGGTTAATACGCGGATCTTGAATCACTTGATCGTCATCAATCAAGGCTGCCAGTACTTGCGGGTCGCGGATCATATTTAAATTCAATAACCCATGCGTATTCGGCCAGCCAAAATACTGTGGATATCCAAACGGCGCCGTAAACATCATCGTTGTCGGGAAGGGACCATCAGGTGGGTTTCCCCCTTGTGTCGCTGTTGTTGGATAGCCCGTCGGATAATACGACGTGACACCCGGCATCCCTGGATTATTAAACGTGATTGGAACCCCATAATTTGTCGCGGCCCCTTTGTTGAGAATCCCCCCGGACGGTGGAGTACCGACAATCGCTGGATGCTGATGACTTCGGTTAGGTACCTCCAGAAAATCAAACAGGCGATACCAGCGATTCCCATAATTGGGTGTTGTTCCATTTTTCGTGTAATCAGGATTTTCTGGATGCAGGAAACGAGCTGCCGCAATTGTCGGATAGTATTTACCACTCGCTTCATAAAATTCGCTGGTTGAGATATTCCCCGAATTTGCATCGACAACGTTTGCGAGCGCAGCTGTTAGGTTATCTGAACCATAGAGAGGCAACAGAAGCAATTCGCTTAGCGAACCAAAGTCGCGGTCGGTATGCAATTGCCATGCGACGGAATTGAGATTCGAGTTCGCAACCGTGTTGCTTGCAGCATTAATCGTGTTCTTATCCAGCGTTGTGTTCGTCGATGTTGTTGCACTTAGCAGCGGCAAGGAACGAGGGTAACTTTTGGAATTTTTGAGTGTATTCGCATCGCTAGGGTCGATGCTGCCGATAACAACATCGCTTGTCGCTCCAGGAGCTGGCCCTGCACCGGCGCCCGTCCCTGTAGAAGACGTTTTATCGACTGGAGCCCAGACGATGTTGTTCGGCACGTCTGGACCGGCGGCTGCCCGTCTTTCCAAAATCAGCCTGACAGTGTTATTGGGATTTGCCGCAGCAAGTTGAGCTAACTGAGCAGCAAAAGCGCCAGGGGTCGGTGCTGCCGTGTCATTCGTTCCCGTTGTCACCAGAAAACGCTTGTTGTTATCCGGGTAACTCCACACGAGATCGAGATTGCACCTTGGAACCATGTCGGTTGTCTTCGTAGAGGGCGTAATAGGCGTATCCGTCAAGCCCCCTGCAATGTTACTCGCCGTCGGAACCGCAAGTGGAAAAGAGGAACCCGTCAATGACGTGTCAGCACGGAAGTCGCTTGTCCGGGCGGCCCCCATGGCTGTGTCGGTACCATCCTGCGAAGCGACTGAAAATACGGCACCGGGAAGTAAGACAGGATTTGCACCACCGGTCGGGTCCTGGGATAGAAAATTGCTTGGCGTCGCCCCCGACGACACTGTCAAACCAGGTAGAAAGTAAAGTGTGCTATACGTCTTCGTTTCGTCCGTGGGGGATACCATGCGGACACGCCAGTCCGCCATTGTCGTCGCGTTTGCCGTTGTGATATTCGAAGAAGAGGCGAGCGCCACGGGGATCGGTGACACGTTTTGTAATTCGAAGAATATGTATGGCCGTCCGCTTGCCGACGTCTGCGAGTCGTCAAAAATCGTGAATTTGCTGTCCGGGTTTGCCTTTTTTACGATGAATGCGGCCGCTTCTGAAAAGGTCAGCAACTGACGTTCAACACCATAGACAACATTGTCATCAGCATTACCGGCGATTCCGTCAATACCGTAAATATAGTCTTGCGTACTCGTCGAAGTTGTCTGCCAACCGTGGCCATTTTGAGAGAGATCCGTGTCGTAATAAAACGCGGTGACGATGTTGTCGGCGTCCAATGCGTCGACCAGGTTGACGGCAAACTGCGCCATTTCTTTCGTCTGTGCCGCTGTCGGTGCCGTCGTGAGATTCCGATAATCGACATCACCACTTGTCCCGTTGGTCTGCACAGAACAGAACGTGTAAAGCAATGTGTAAATATCGCGAGCCATCTGCTGCCGTGCCATCGCCGCGTTGGCGTCTGATGGCGATGTCTGTTCGGGTAATGGGGCAAACCCATATTGAGTTTGAGTGGCACCATCCAGGTAGAGCCAACGGTTCACATTCAGTTTCTGTGAGACAACTCCACTGGTATTCGACTGCTGTAAAAAGGAATACAGCTCCTGACGGTAGGGATTTGCCGTACCGTTCGTGAGTGAGGGTGGAAAGCCGGATGTCAGAACTTCCCACGAACGGAGACCACCGGAGGTCGAAGTGCCACCCGATGTTGTCACACCGCCGACATCCGCGACGCCAAGGCCGAATTCGCGACGATCCTGACTGACGGTTGTCAGACGCTTACGGATTGAGGGTGCATTCTGGCTGGCCACCAGGTTCCCGGGCATCAGATCCGCCAGCCGCGATCGTGAGTCGGTCAGACGACCGTCCGCAGAACTCCCCTGCAGAAACAGCATTTCTTCCGGACCAAACACGGCATCATTCGAAATGGAATTTGAATAAGATGCCGTCGCGGTGGAAGTTAACCCCAGCAGAGGCGACGGCGGCAGGTATCCAGGCGGAATGGGATTCGATGACGAAGAGTCTTGAGTCAGTTTGTAGAGATAATTCACAAAATTCTGATAGGATGGTGACATCAACACGGGATCGATGATTGCTTCAGCAGGATCGTCAAGCAACGAATCAGAATGCGAACCCGACATCAACCATTGGTAATAGCCCGTGGTCTGCTGATCTCCCCAGCGAACACCACCGGACGAACCATTAAACGAGTGATACCCCTGATAAGCTGGCCATGAGAGCCACGGCGTGATTGGTTTTCCGCCTGCTTTGTAGTTCAGCGAATAAATCGCACTGGTTCCTGCCGGATTGGGAGAATAATGTGCAAACTCAGGGTATTTTCCATAGGCAGGGACATCGTCAGAATTGCTCCAACCCTCTTCAGAAATGTCATCAATGACCCCGTTGGCGTCATCATCCTGATTGGCAACGCCCGGCTTTCCGTCTGGCCCGAATGTGTATCGCTGGAACGCCTGGCCGGAACCACGGAAGTCCAGCGGGGTGCCCCATCGTGTGTTGAAGATCGCCTCGCCCTCGTTCACATTATTATTGTCGTCAGGGTTCGGCAAAGTGGAGTTCGCACCCAGCGGCCAGTTCGTCGGTGTTCCACCAGCCCAGATCGTAGACAGTCCAGGCTTGGGCATGTCTGTCAGAACTTGTGAGGAGGCAAAATTCCAGAGACGGGTCGGATCGCCCATTCGCCCAGCATAAACACTGTTGATCGCTCCAGAGAGATTCGTTGCGGAAGGAGCGAGACCCAACTGAAAGCCTGCCCGTCCGATATTCAAGAGCCACCATTCCAGATTGGCAAGTTCTGTAATCGATCGTCCGGGCTGCGACAAAGTGTAGGTGTTAATACTCGAATCAAACTGTTGCAGGAAATAACTCAGTTGCGTCGCCGCTTCGCTCCCTAAAAGCGAGTTATCCAGGTTCGCGGCATTACGATCAGGGTTCGCGGTCAGCGCCCGCTGAATGTTGATTTCGTAGGTACTCAACCCAAGATTCGACTTCGACAGGTTATCAGGCGTCGATACCAGGCCGGTCCATTTATTACCCGAATAGGTTCCACCGGTCTGGCGAAATCCGAGTTGGGTTGGTGGCACGGCAGGAGGGAGCGTGCCTGAGTTAATTGCCCCCAAACCGGCGGGCCCGGTGAGATTTAGATTTCCCGAAAGATTTCCCGTCGCGTTGACATTCAGCAACCCGTTCAAGTCACGAATGCTGATGGCAAACAACGGCACTACCAGTTTGCCGTCACCTCTGCGAACGGGTGGAAAGCCAAGATCCATCAAGATCGCATCCATGACTCCATCACCATCCGTATCGACATCCAGGTCGATATCAAGCGCGCCAACTGAAACGGCATTGTGTGAGGCGCCAGCCGTCGATGACCACACGCCTAGGCTTCCAGGAGTTGTGGAAGAATTGAGAGTTCTGCTTGGATCAGTGATCGTTATTGGAAGCGAACTTTCCGGTGGTGCGAATGTCCCTGGTGTGGAACCGTCGTTTACCGCAAGCGACGTAAAGGGTCGCCGTAAAGAGACGCCGCTGCTCTTCAAGGTGTAATACCGAATTGAATTGATGTATCTGGCGAGTACGTTCTTCCCGTTTGAATCAGCGAAAATCGGATTCCCATTTCCATCGACACAGACATGATTTGGATGGGGCCGCATCACCTGATTCGCAAACGCAGGGGACTGATACCAGTCGTCAAGTTGGCCGTTTCCGTTCGAATCTTCGTTCGGGTTACTCGTATCAAGAATGCCGTTTCGATTAACGTCCTCAAGCGGAACGGTACCGGCAAGCCGGAGGTACTGAGGCCGCAAAAATGACGGAATAATCACTCGCCTGGAATTTGTCGTGTTTGCGGTGGCATCCAAGGCAATTCCGTCGTAAGACAGAAATATACTGTCGATATTCGGTGAATTATAGTTGACGTCCGGTTCGGGGATATAGAAATTCAAATTCGTATTCGTGTTCCCGGTTCCGCGAAAGATCTTAAAATTCGTCGAACCCTGATGCCCCCAAACGGCATCCGCCGTACCAGAACTCCAAGTTCCCGAATTCGCTGCGGGCGAATCAACAAAATTTATCAAAAGTGGATTATCATTAGGATCTTTGTAAGTGCCATTAAAATTCATATCGACATGCGGCTGACCTGACGGGTCTTGAATCAGGTTGACTCCCTCGCCATTCCAGGGAACTCCGTCTCGACCAAACATGTTCGCCAACAGCGAATGCCGCCCCCCCCAGAGAATGCTCTGGGTGTACGCGTCAGGTGGACCAAGGATGATCTGCTGGAGAGCGAAGTCGAATAACGAATCCGGTTCGAGCGACGGCGCCTTCAGGACCTGAGCCCCTTTGGCGAACGATACTGCATTCTGCTTTTCTTGCTTGGCGAATGTGTAGAACACAAAACCGAGGAAGGCGAGCATCCCGAGCAGCGCAACGACGATAATCAGGGTTGATCCGCGCCTTGTATCGATCCGGGCGGACTTCTGTCGAGCAAACGGAATTGGTTTCATAACAGACCTTTGACTACTGACGATGACCGTTGCCCGAACGGTCGCCAACGGGACATTAACTTTTTGACGTTTCGATCTGGCAACGCCCCAATTAAAAAGCGCTGCAAGAAAACGCTATTCTTCTGGCGCCTCATTCGTAACGCTGGCTGGTTTCAAGCGATCAACAAGCGACTGCACGATGGTCATCTGCCGAACCTGGTTGCTCGACGGATCGCGATAATTGATCGTGATCTGAATGGCGGAAAGAGGGACCGCCTTTCCCGACGAAAAACTGAAAGGAACATAAGGAGGCTCGTTATCATTGACACCTGTCCCCACACTGGCAAGAGGATGCCAGGTATCAAACCGAAAATGATCGTTAGGCCCGTATGTCGTATTCAATCGACCTGTGGACGTTCTTCCGAATGTTGGTTTGCTCATCCCCCTCCCAAGCGGGGCATTATCATCACCCAGGTTCACAAAAGAGCCCGAATTCGGATCAAGGACCTTGACGTCGAATGTCAGCACGTTCGTCATCAGAATATCTTCGCCCCGCCGAAACGTCTGACCGGAGAATGCAGTGACCAGACCGGGATCGGAGAGTGCCGTACTGGAATTCAATGACAGATTTGTGGTGTCGAACGGATTGTTCCCTCCGTCGATGTTACCCGGGTAACCAAATGCGGAATTCGAACATTCCTGCAAAGTGAATCGGGTCGGAATGTTAACCATATCCTGCGGAAAACCAGTCCGCGTGCTGTGCCCGAATCGTAAATGGGGAATCCCCAGGCTGATGGGGAATAACGTGACGGGTGTTTTTGTTTCATCGACAAGCATCACCGCAGGCTGACTACTGTTGCTCATGGAATCGCGGGTATCATGAAGACGAATTCCCTTCATGATCACTCCGTTCGAGGTGTTGACTCCGCCGAAGTAAAAAGCAGAAAAATCGAAGTCGCGCCAGAACGTCGACGAATTCGCCGTATTTACGCTTCCATAATTTTCGGTTGAGGCTGTCGCCGCACCCCAGAGGATCGGCGTCCCGTTAGACCAGGTCGGCTGTGCATCACCACCATTGGCGGTATCACGGATCAATAGAACGCGGCGATATAAGTTACCGTTCCGCAGGAAGTAGCTGATCTCCGCAGTCGATGAAATCGTGGCAAAGTTTCCAAAAATGCCGTCATCAAAATCGGGATCGGATTCGGAAAGGTATAGCACACCCCACGGGGCGATTGCACCCACCGATGTATCTTGAGCACTTGTATTAAAGCTATTCGACTGAAACTTAATCGTCGTGACTTTGTTACTGCCACTGTTATTGACACTCACTGCGGTGGGAAAATATCGACCATTATTTGAGTAACCAGCGGTTGAGGTGCTTCCGGCGATCCAAACTGGACTCGACGTTGAAATTACCGATTGATAATCACCTTGCAGCGTGATGGTATCACTCGTCAGGGTTTGGATCGTCTGTCCGCTAAGTATGCCCGATCGTCCCACAAACGGAGCACTGTTATTCGCATGCAGTGAAATATTGACGGACGCGGTGAACTGCAAAACGTCGTCTTCACCGCTGCTCGAAGTTCCTTCGTCAATCTCAAAATATCCCGATCGTCGAGCCAGACTGTGTCCAAGTTGCCGTGTATCTTCGTTAGCACGAAACGGCAAAACGTCGCGAAACGTCCGGCGATCCAGATCGCCGCGAATCGTCATCGATAATAAACGGCCTCGCTGATCGTTTTCGGCGATTCCACGCTGCTGCGACAGGGTGTCGGTCGCCATCACGAAAATCTGGGCAAACATCGACATCATCAATAGGACGAGGCCAACGACCACGAGCAATTCCACCAGCGTAAAGCCAGAATTCCTGTGCGGTCTGCGGCGATCGACGTTTGTGGTGACCTTCTTCATGATTTGACTCCGCACCCAATGCACATTATCGACATGTAACCAAAGACTTTATTACCGCTGCTGCGATGCCTGATAAACTTAACAGCCATTTCAACGAGACTGAGATATTCGATTCATCAACGTATTGTTTTTGTGACAGACGTTGTATTACATATTACATACTTGGGAACTAATTCTGTCCGGTACGAACGCCAAGGGGATAGACTTCGACAATGCCTTTCATGAAAACGCCTGTTGACGTTACTCCTGACACGACAGACGTTCGAAGATCTCGATCCAATAAGATGCGGGGATTAGTTTTGGAGTTTTCAGGAAAATCAACGATCCGATACCACTTGAGCAGTGACGCCTCAAGCATATAGCTACCCTTTTTGAGAAACGGGGTGCCGGTCACGTCAACGGTCCGATTATCATCGGAACCTGGCCAACCCGATTCGATGGCATCGTCCGTCGTTCCATTCCCATCATCGTCCACGCCTGCCACCCCAGGCTTGCCATCAAACCCGTTTGAAACCAGACTCAATGTGAGAGGTTGTTCTTCATCGAGTTTGAACGATCGGTTAAAGAAAACCGCGACATCGATTTCCGTCGCCCAACTCAAATTATCCCCTGCAAACTTAGGGACTGAAGATTTTGAGACAGTCATGAGCCACGTAAATCGTCGCGTCTGCACTTCAACCCGCGCCTTGATCGGAGTGAAACCCGACGGCAAATTAGGCTCAGTAATCGTGCCGTCGGTCCAGGAAAACGTGGAATTTGTTGTGTCGACCCCGAGCACACTGCGTATCACGGCACTCTTACCGGTCACGTCGATCAGGATCATACGATATTTCGCATTGCTCAAGCTGTTGGAGTTCCAGGGCGAAATCGTAGTTGGAATTTTGGCGACGGTTACTTGCGGATGCGTCGAATCAAAGGCAGTGACATTTGTTTCAAATAAATCGGTCCACGAATCGGGAAGCGACGCCAGCTGTTGTGCAGCGTCTGCCGTAATGCTGGGAGTACCGTTGGGATTCGGCAGGGGAAACCGCGAGATGGAACCTGCGCCAGTATTTCCATAAAGCGTTTTTGGCATACTGATACTGGCACCCAGGGGATCAATCAGCCCCAGCGAACCGACAGGAACCGAGTTCAGAATACTTGGATTGGCTTCGATCAATGCCTCGGCATTGTTTCTTAAGAAGACCGACTGCGTTAACTGCGTCGCCTGAGCCGTCCGCAAAATGGAGATTGGCAACAAGGTCGAAAGCAGCGCGACGCCGATGCTCATGATCATCACCGACACGAGGACCTCAATGAGGCTCACCCCAAGTCGTGGTTTTGCTGACAGTTGATGAATTGGTTCAGGTTTGCGTTTCATTTGTTTGCCACCCGCCCCGACTCAGCAAAAAGAAAAGGATCAACAGCCAAGCTCGGATTGCCAGAGCTCGACTGAGGCACAGGGTTAATGGGATAGACCGCCACATGACCGGTGCGTGTCGAAATCGTCACAATGATTCGGTCTTTGGGTACGATGGGTGGCGCAACAGACGTGTTTTCGGCGGGAACCAGCGGCAATGAACTCGGTACGTACGGCGTATTTCGTCCATATTGTACGTTATTTATTGAGCCACTCAGCGAAGCTGTCGACTTCCATTTCAAAACGTCACTGGCGTCTGAGACCAGCAGATGGACTATTCCTAGAGTCGTGGTATCGCCGATAACAGTTCCCCGAGGGGTAAACAGAATATCCATTTGCGGCGAATAAGACGCTGCCAAACTAAATGGTCGCCACGCAGTCGGTACCTGCGAACCATCCAGATCGATCACTGTTCCACGCGGCAATTGCACTGGTTGAGCATCACCCAGCGGGGTGGACGCCAATTCGAGGGCAAACGAAATCGGATTGACCGTCCCCGCGAGATCAGGATTGGGCCGATTCAGCAAAATCAAACCCGACCCTGCGTTAAGCGCCGAGATTGTAAACCATGCCCCTGTGTCCTGAGGAATTTGAATTCGATTTCCCACACGCAACAAACCACGCCGCGAAAGACTGGACCAACGGGTCCCGGATATGAACGCGACTGTCCGACCAGTTGGGTCATTAGTTGCGATCGAGTTGGCCGGCGTTGAGATCGGATTAAAAGTCAACATCCCGGTCTCGCGCTGTGGTGCACCAATATACTGAACCGCACTGACCGCATGATTGTCGTTAGGATCTATTAATAACCGCACCCCACGCACTTCATTCGCATAGATCGCCTTGTCTCGCGCACCCATCAAAAATGACTGGAGCTGTCGGCCACCAGCGCGCATCCGATCGGCGTTATACGAAAAATTCACAGAAGAGATCGTGACAGCAGCCAGAATGAGTACGATTGCCAGCACGACCAGCAGTTCAACTAAAGTGAACGCACGTCGGTTGGACATCGACAACATTTGCGCGTGCTGTATTGGACGAAAGCGCCGCATGGCTATTTACCCCCCGCGCGCTGGTTTAAATTCGTGATGTTGTCAAACAACACCTGCAAACTTTTATTCGCTGTCGGCGTCAAGATTGGCGCGGCTAAATACCCGAAGTTCAATGAGTTCGGATTGGCAGTCGTCGGAACATCAGTTGGCTCGAACAAACCAAGTTGTTTATCGGGCCCCGCCGAGATGATCAATGGGGTATGGAAAGTGAAAAAGTCATGCACGCCTATCACAAACTGAGCCCTTCGAGTGGCGGCCATCGCCGTCGTGATATTAGGGTCAAAAAGCCACGAAGAGAGTTGAAATGACGGGTCATCGGGATCGATATTTAGCGACTCGGGGTCGTCAGTGTCAGGAAAACCTAAAGTCGAGAATGGGGGTGATCCTCCACTATTCCCCGGGCTACGGTCAGGGCCGCTTGAAAAAGAACTCGCAGGATCAAACGGTGGCAGGTTTGAAATTAACAGTGAAGCGGGGGTCGCTCCGGGGAAAAGGGAATTCGGACGAATTGCCGGGCTGAACGTCGCGGAATTACTTCCGGATGCTTCCACCCATCCCGCCGGATCTTGCGTGGTATTTTGATTGAGATCGTCGAAGGCTGACGATCCGGATGCCCCGGAAAAATTCTGTTCCCCACAGCGGATCAATCGAGTTGGCCAACGGTAAAATCGAATCGGCTCGCCCCACGCGTCGACCAGACAAGGAAGTCCCATCGTTTCTGGCGAAGTTTTGATTTCCGCCCCCGTAAACGCATCGTCGGTCGGTGTTGGCGCACCAAAAGTCTCGCCTCGCAACAGCAACGCGTAAAGAATAATTCCTGACTCGAATTTTGGTTTGTATGTGGCGGGAAACGTCGACGAATCCAGAGGAAACGTTGGGTTCGAAATCGGGAAATCAGGAAACAAACGTGACAACTGCGTCTTGTCCAATTCGGACCACGCTTGTGGAAACGCTTTTTTGAACCGAGTCTTGCGAAAAAGCACCTCTCCCAACTGAGGGGTCAACTGATCCGTTGGGTTATTCGCATTCCAGTTGTTGGCGCCAAATATACCGGAATCAGAAAAATCAAACTCGCGAAATGCCCTGACCCGATCCTGGATGATGCCGCTGGCCTTCGTGACTGTCGTTGCTGTGGCCGATTCACGCGCGCTGACAATAAATCGATAAGAAGCGGCCGTTAACAACGCCATCATCAGCGCGATGACCGCAATGGCGGCCAGCAACTCGATCATCGTAAAGCCGTCACGGCGATTTTTCGTGTTGCGGGACATGTTCGAAACACCTGGAAACGAAAGCAATCGAAGGCACGTTACGTTAAGCTACAAAACATTATGGCTGCAGTTGGCCGTTCGAAAAATTGGTAATGTTGTCTAATTCCGGCTGACGTTCTTTGATCGTCGGCGAACCGGAGCTGGCGACCGGCAGAGGATCGGTCGTCTTCGGCAAATAGGGTCCACCGAACCCGTAAGCCCGATCGTAGCCCGGGGAAATAATCTGGTGCCCGTTAGGCTTCCAGGGTTGGCTGGTGAGTGTTGATCCCTGCAAGTAAGGAATCGTCAGTCCGGGGCTCCCAAACTCGCCGGCGACGCCCGTCCCGTTGTTAGCATATCCCTGGCCATCGTAGCCACTGTAATAAATGTAGGGATTCGTTTGTGACGGAAGATTGTCTTTATATTCAGGAAATCCATTCTTATTGACGTCAGTGAGCCGCGATGGAACGAATTCAAAAAGTGGCGCTTCGCGACTGGAGCCACCGCGATCAAACGGACTTGCTGGATTCTTCGAGAAACCGGTGCATGGACCAATCTGCCCTGCAATATTGTTTTGAGCCGTCGTGCCTGGAGTGTCATTGCCATTCACTCCGCCGAGAAAGAACACCAGACATTCGCCAAGCGTCAACGTAATAGGACCATCGGCAGTCCCGTTACCGTTAATATCGTGGTCGCCGAAATCAAAACTCGGCCAGATCTGACGAATCAGTGCCTTGCTGTTGATGATTGCTGTGTTAGTACTTACCCAATCACTTGATTTTTCGCAAAGAACAATACTGCTGGGAGGCTCGATTCCATGGTCCGCCTTAAATCTGGCGATCGCCGAATCAAGCTGGTTGATTTCGTTAACGACCCCCGCAATCCGAGTGTTCTTGATCGCCCCACCAATCGCAGGGAGGATCAACGCCATCAGGATCGAGATGATCACGATCACTACCATCAATTCGATCAATGTGAACCCGCTTCGACGATCGTCTGTTTTCCGCGTTCGAGATTCCACCATGATTCATTCCTAATGTTGATGCAGCGCGAAATTCGGGTCTAGCAACCCGCAAGCCGAAGCGGCTAAAGAGTAGTCATGAGAGAGCAGTATGTAGATAACTCAATGAATCGATTTTCTTTCTTGAATTGATCTACCTTCTACTCTCCTCATCAACTTTCTAGTCGCTTCGACTCCCCCGGCTGGACTGGTTTATTATGACAGATCGTTTAGCAGCTTGATCAGGGGCATGAAGAGGGCGATGACGATGAAGCCGACGATCAAACCGAGGATCACCACCATCAGTGGTTCCAACAGGTTGACCAGACCTTCCACCAGCACCCCGACTTCTTCGTCGAACACGTCCGAGACCTTATAAAGCATCGTATCCAAAGCACCGGTCTCTTCGCCGACGTCGACCATATTCACCACGATCTCGTCGACCGTTCGCGTTTCACGCAGCGGAACCGCCATCGATTCCCCTTCGCGAATCGCCGCGATGATATGCTCGTAAGCCTTAAAAAATACTGCGTTCCCTGCGGTATCCCGAGTAATCGAAAGCGCTTCCAGGATCGGTACACCAGACGCCACTAGCGTTCCCAGCGTTCGACATGTTCTGGCGATAATCGATTTTCTAAAGATCAATCCCAGTAGCGGAATTTTGAGTGCGATCCAGTCACAAACAAATGCTCCGGTTTTATTCTTTTTGATAATCTTGACCATTAACCACAGGGCAAACGGAATAACAGGTCCGAGATACCAGTAGTTCACCACTGCGTCGCTGCACTGGATCAGCACCACAGTAATACCGGGCAATTCGGTTCCGAAGTCGTCGAAGATCTTCTTAAACTTTGGAATGATGTAATACATGATGAAGCCGACGATCAACGTGGCGACCGTGATAACGGCGCACGGATAGATCATGGCCCCCTTCACTTTTCGCTTCAAACTTTCAGACCGCTCTTTGAACTCGGCCAATCGTTGAAGGATGACTTCCAGGGCACCCCCCGCCTCACCCGCCTTCACCATGTTGACGTACAGGTTGTCGAAGGCCTTCGGCTGCTTGGCCATCGCCTCGGACAGCGTACTTCCTGATTCAATGTCGTCGATCGTCCCGATCAACGAACTTTTGAGTGGGCCGGGCTTACATTGATTTTCAAGGATACGAAGGCTTCGCAGGATCGGCAGACCGGCATCTTGCAGAGTCGACAATTGACGGGTGAAGGTACAAAGCTGTTTGCCGCCGACACCGCCGAACGAAAACCCACCCCCTTTTTTCTTCTTTGGTGGTGGTTTCTTCTTACCTTCCGCTTGAGTCTTGGCATCGCCTTTCGTCTTGGCGTTGTCAGTCTTGGTCTTCTTGTCCTTACCCTTTTCCCGGATTTTCGTAACGAAGAAACCCTTCTCACGAATCCGCGACTGAGCTTCCTGTTCGGACGCGGCATCGATGGTGTCTTTCACCTCGAGACCCGTATTGTCCATCGCTTCATACTGAAATGTCGGCATCGCCCGTCTCCGATCAAATTCACTCGCACTGCAGCAGAAAAGCACTCTTAAATCGTCTGGCACTCACTTGGCTGCGTCATCCACAACCTCGCCCCTGCAAAACCACATGACGACTTAGACTCTATGCCACTTGACCTTTACCACATCCAACAACCGCGATTCCTAAGGCTACCGGCAACAAGTCTGACGGGCTTAGAAATTATTGATTACATTACTTGTGCCACTATCGTTAATTATCGATTAATCGAATCAGTTTGCTAGAAGGCCAACTATTATCCATGCAAAAAGTCCGGGGGCTAACGCCGCCCGGCTCGCCTGGAATTTTCTTTATGACGCCAACGCCTTTGTTCGCGCCTCGTTCTCTCTACTTTCTACTTTCAATCCACTACTTTCTGCATCAGCCCGCGTCTTCCATGACGGTTTCGCGAACGACTTCGTCGATTGTGGTAATGCCGTCGAAGATCAGTTTCAGACCTGCTTCGCGGAGCGTCGTCATACCTTGTCCGCGAGCGAAGTTCCGAATTTCATCCACGTTCGCATTCGACGAAACCAAGTCTCGAATATCGTCTGTCACATCGAGTAACTCGTAAATCCCGCATCGGCCTTTGTAGCCCGAGTTATTACATCGCTGGCAACCGCGACCGTAGTAGAACTTATATTGACGAGCCTGCGCGATCGGGAGTTGCAATTCCATTAACAGCTCGTCGCTAGGCTCAAATTGTGTTCGGCATTCCGTGCAGATTTTGCGGACAAGTCGTTGAGCAAGAACCGCTTCGACAGTGGCCGTAATCAGGAACGGCTCGATCCCCATGTCGCGAAGGCGAGTGATCGTACTGGGTGCGTCGTTCGTGTGCAGCGTGCTGAAGACCAGGTGCCCGGTCAACGCACTTTGAATCGCCACTTCCGCCGTTTCAAAGTCTCGAATCTCACCGACTAGAATCGTATCAGGATCGTGACGCAAGATGGCTCGCAAGACCGTTGCGAAAGTGACTTGAATATCAGGATTGACTGGGACCTGAATCAATCCGTCGATTTCATATTCGATCGGGTCTTCGGTCGTGATGATCTTGGTTTCAATATCGTTCAGCTCGTTGAGTGCCGAGTAGAGCGTGGTTGTTTTACCGCTACCCGTCGGCCCGGTCACGAGCACAATTCCGTTCGGACGCTTAATGACAGAACGGAACCTGGTCAGCGTCGTGGCATCCATTCCGATCTTGTTCAAGTCAAGCTGCACGACCGTTCGGTCGAGCACTCGCATAACGACCGCTTCGCCAAACAGGGTGGGGAGCACGCTGACTCGCAAGTCAACCTGATGCCCACCGACACTCAGTTCAATACGACCGTCCTGTGGCAAACGTCGTTCGGCAATGTCCAGTTCGGACATAATTTTAATACGCGAGACGATGGCATTCGCCAGATGCCGCGGGGGCGGCACCAGTTCATAAAGCATTCCGTCCGCTTTGATACGGACCCGGAATTCGTCTTCAAACGGTTCAAAGTGAATGTCGCTCGCCTGATCCTTAATGGCGAGCAACAGGATCATATTCAGCAGCTTGCGGATCGGTGCTTCATCCCCATCAGGAGACAGGTCATGCACTCGATCATTTTTGCCCGTCGACACGGGAGCGTCTTCTTCCAACTTGGCAATAATATCTTCAATGCTCTCTTCGCGACCTGCGTACTGGCGGGCGATTGCTGCTTCGACATCCCTGGCATTCGAAACCGCACCGCGTACATCAACCCCCAGCATGCTGCGAAGATCGTCCAGCGCACCCAGGTTCTGCGGGTCGGCCATCGCCACCGTCAGAACATTATCCTTCAGCGAGATGGGGATAATCTTATAGACATCGGCCATCGTCTGCGGAACAAGCTCAAGCGCCTTGGCGGGAATCGTGGTCTCGGCCAGATTAACGACTGGCATCCCCCATTGTTCGGCGAGTGCTTCCGTGACTTGAGCTTCAGTAATGAAGCCCATTGTGATCGCGATCTGGCCGGTGAGTTCACCCTGCCCCTGTTTTTTCGCCTCGAGCACGTCCCACAACTGGTCTTCTGTGAGATACCCAAGATCAACAAGAATTTGACCGAACCGCCGATGAGCCATTTTAGGTCACGTTCATAAATAAGGCTGAATTGATAAGCCGCCGCCCGGTTAGACCAACCGGGAAATACTGATGAATTACGAAAGAAATGCAACCAAACGAAACGCTAACAAAGTCTTATTAACAAGAAACACACGAAAACAACCAATCAACAATCGGCAGACGACCTCTTAAAAACATTCTCAAAACCGCTATCTCGCGAATGGCGAACAATCCAGTGGCTGACGCCCCCGGTTCGCCCAAGCCCTCGATCCTTGCGAATGGCCCCGTTCACGCGGATCAATGCTTTTCGCCGTCGTCTTCGTCTTCTTCCTCTTCCTCTTCGTCCAGCAGCCCTTTTTTCGCTCGGGCAATTCTCGCCTTCAGTTCACCGGGCTGATTAGACCGGATAACGCAGGTATCTTCTTCGCAGATATTATTCTTCCACAGACTGAACAATGCATCATCCAGCAGTTGCATGCCAAACTTTCGTCCGGTTTGAATTGACGAATTGATTCGGTAAGTTTTGGCTTCACGGATCAGGTTGGCGATAGCGGGGGTCACCACCAGCAGTTCGTAAGCTGCCACAACCCCCTTTGGCTTTCTCGAAAGCAATGCTTGCGAAAGAATTCCGATGATTGCCACTGACAACTGAGTTCGAATCTGTTCCTGCTGATTCGTCGGAAACACGTCGATGATTCGGTCGACGGTTCCTTGAGCACCGGTCGTGTGCAGCGTACCGAACACAACGTGGCCCGTTTCTGCCGCGGTGATTGCCGAAGAAATCGTGGCCAAGTCTCGCATTTCACCGACCAGAATCACGTCGGGGTCCATACGCAACGCTCGACGCAGCGCTTCGGGGAAATCGGGGACATCGACACCGATCTCGCGTTGATTGATCGTGCACTTTTTGTGTTGATGGTAGTATTCGATCGGGTCTTCAAGGGTAATGATATGGTGATCAACGGTGTCATTCAGATAATTGATCATACTGGCCAGACTGGTTGTCTTACCGCTACCAGTCGGCCCCGTCACCAGAAACAGACCGCGAGGCCGCATGATCAGATCACGAATGACCATCGGAAGACCGAGTTGCTCGAACGACAGGAATTCGTTGGGAACCCGCCGCAAGACCATTCCGACGTGACCTCGTTGCTTGAAAACTGCAACGCGAAAACGGGCTTTATCACCGAAGGCAAACCCGAAGTCAGTCCCACCGACTTCTTGCAATTCCTGCTGATTTCGTTCCGGGCAGATACTTTTCATCAAGCCGACGGTGTCTTCGGGGGTCAACGTCTTGGTTTCGAGGCGAACCATATGACCGCCCAACCGTAACACAGGGGGTTGCCCGGTGGTGATGTGCAAATCGCTTGCTTTCTCACGCACGACGGTTTCGAGCATCTTATCGATCTGAAGTGTAGCAGCCATTGACTTCCTTCAACTCGCTCTGTGTCACAATCGCGACACTCATCCAATAAGACTCAGTTTCAGCCAATCCGAAATATCATTGATTTTGACAGCAAAAGCTTCGAATCAAACAAACAACTTATTGATCAATCGCAAAACGAACTGCAAAAAAACGCCGAAGATTGGCACCGAATTCAGAACGAGTTGAGAAATGTTGTCAGCCACATTCTTACAAGTCGAACTCGGTTTCTCAAATCAATGGCGACTCAGTGACCTCCCTTATCCAATCGGTAAACTTCAACCAGCGGAGTCTTCCCGATCAAAGCGCGGGACAAGGCATCTTCTACTAGCGTCTTCATACCGAACAACCGTGCCTGTCGGCGAATATTTTGAGCCGGCTCACTTCGGAAGGTCATTTCCCGCAATGTTGAATTCATTACCATCAGCTCGAAGACGGCATTTCGTCCACGGTAACCTGTGTGCTGACAGTGGTTACATCCTTTTCCTCGCATAAATGTGGCCTCGGCAATCTGGTCTGGCGTCACACCAAAGTGCTGAATTTCGCTGGAATCCGGAACGTAAGTATCTTTACATTTTGGACAAACGACGCGGATCAAACGCTGTGCCATGATCGCCATTACGGAGGATGCCACCAGGAAAGGCTCGACCCCCATGTCGATCAGGCGTGTAATAGAACTGGGCGCATCGTTCGTATGTAGCGTACTAAAAACCAAGTGTCCAGTCAGAGAAGCTTGAATTGCCATCTCAGCCGTCTCAGCATCGCGGATTTCCCCGACCAGGATCACATTCGGTGCCTGCCGAAGCATGGCACGGATAATTCGCGAGAAGTCGAGACCGATATCGTGCTTGACCTCCACCTGGTTGATCCCGGGGAGGTAGTACTCCACCGGGTCCTCAGCGGTGATGATCTTTCGGTCTGGGCGATTGAGCTCACCGAGGGCGCTATAGAGAGTTGTGGTCTTACCGCTCCCGGTCGGCCCGGTGACTAGAAAGATTCCGTTAGGGCGGCGAATGATGTTCTGGAATCGACGATAGTTTTCTTCGCTGAACCCCAGGTTGCGGATACCGACCTTAATATTGTCGCGGTCGAGAATTCGCATGACGATTGCCTGACCATGGCTGGTCGGGAGAATACTGACGCGCAAGTCGAAATCTTTGCCGGCGGCTCGCGTCTTGATTCGACCGTCCTGAGGCCTGCGTTTTTCAGCGATGTCCATACGCGCCATGATCTTAAATCGTGACGTCAGCGCTGCCAGCAGCCGCCTGGGGGGACTGTCGCGTTCAACGAGCACGCCGTCGATCCGGTACCGAACGCGGATTCGATCTTCGAACGGCTCGATATGAATATCGCTCGCCCGCATGCTGACGGCTTCGGACACAATCAGGTTACAAAGCCGAACGACAGGAGAACTTTCTTCGTCCTTTTCGGCCTTGGACTGGGGCGCGTCAGTTTCCGTAAAGTCAATCGCTGTTTCGGTAAACTCCATCAACATCGAATCGACGGACTCGGTTTCAGACCCGCCGTAATAGCGGTTAATGGCGTTCTGAATCGACTCTTTTGGTGCCCCGACCGGTTCGATGTCACGATTGACCATAAAGCGCAGCTTATCGATGACATCCAGATCGTTGGCGTTCATCATTGCGACTCGCAAACGCTCGTCATCGAGCCCCAGAGGGATCACAATGTTCTCGCGTGCGACCGATTCCGGAATCAATGCGATGACACTTGCCGGGATCTCCATGGCATCAATATTGACGAATTCGTGCCCATATTGTTCCGCCTGCAGTTGGCCCATTTCCCCACTGCTGACGTAACCAAGTCGAACCAATGCATCGGCGGCCGAGATCCCAAGGCTTCTCGCCATCCCTTCGGCTTCGGCGAGCTGATCTTCGCTGATCACGCCAGTATCAACGAGTCTTCTAATGTAATCTTCAGACATGGAGCCTCTCACATTCGCAAAATATATTGTTCTAAGGTGGAGCGAAGTTTTCGGACGGCTAGGGGAAATGATCTGCCATTGTTAGCGAGCGGTACACCCGTCGTCAATCGTCCTGAATTGCAAGTTCTCAGGACTTGAGACTTTGCGTAGCCAACTACGAGCGCAATTGAGCTTTTGCTGCTTCGTCGGCGATCACGCGTAATCCTTCGCGGACGACCTCGGCTGGCTGCGACAGCTGCTCGAGTGGCAGCGAGAGACCGACGAC
>JBAXBD010000029.1:0-20206 GCA_037142165.1 Schlesneria sp.
GTCGACCGGACCTTCGGCGGCGGCAAGGCAGGGATCCTGGGTCTGCAACATAACGCCTTCGAGATTCTGGCCGACCCCAATGCCGATAATTTTGTTGTCAGAGATATCTCTCCCCCAGCCGGAATTTCGAACGAACGAGTCGATCGTCGCAAACGTGTTTTGGGGATGGTTGATTCATTACAGCGGTCTACCAGCGTTCAGCCCGCAGACTATGACGCCTTGGACGAGAACTACAAAACCGCGCTGGAAATGATTACCGCACAGGAAACGCGTCGCGCATTCCAACTCGACAAGGAAGATCCCCGCCTGCGCGAACAGTACGGGAAAAACACGTTCGGACAAAAATGCTTGCTCGCCCGGAGATTGATTGAATCAGGCGTCCGTTTCGTAACAGTCTCTGACGGTGGCTGGGATACTCACCAGAACAATTTCAGCAGTCTAAAAAGCAGCTTGATTCCCCGCGTTGATCAGGGGCTGCCTCAACTGCTGATCGATCTGGAACAGCGTGGATTGCTCGAGAAAACTTTGGTGGTCTGGCTGACCGATTTCGGACGGACCCCAAAGATTAACTCCGCCAGCGGACGCGACCACTGGGCTTCTGCCGGCTTCGCCATCATGGCTGGAGCAGGTGTGCCCGGTGGCAGTGTTCTTGGTGCGACCGATGACGAAGGTGGCCAGCCGATTCGTAATCAATACTTCAGCGAAGATATCGTTGCCACGATCTATCACAAACTCGGCCTGCCCCTCGATTTGCATGTCCAAAGCCCGGACGGTCGCCCTGTTCGCCTGATTGAAGGTAACTTAATTAAGGAATGGGTCTGACAGTTCGGGTGAGGCTATTCCGTGGCGTATGTTCGCGGGATACCGGCGAACCTAACGGTTTAGCGGGGCTGTAAATTTGCACTTCAATGATGGGGCATATAGGTCTCATACGACCTATATGCCCTAATCTGGCGTTGCCAACGTGCACCGCGAATCCCGCGATCAATTCCATCATGATTTGTTGACGGCCCCGCTTTTTATTCCCGGCTCGAGTAAAAAGTTGCTTGATCCGGGTGTTCAGTCAGGGAAATGAAAGTTGTCGCCATCAATTCGAAGCTAGGCAAATCGGGTCGTGTTCGTTAGCGCGAACGGGTCAAGCGACGTCGAGCCATTCCAATCATTCCCATTCCCAGGGCCGACAAAGCAAGACCGAATGTGCCGGGCTCGGGTACAGTCGTCACCTGCATCTGGTAGGGACCTCCTGCGATTAAATTCGAATTCAACGTCACGGCGAAAGGAGCTGTACTATAACCCCCATTATAATACGCGTCATACTCCGTACTCACGCCAGTTCCTGTTGCGTCTTGTGCGAAGCTCCAAGCCACAGTCGAACTCTGGTTGCTCAATTCAATCCAATAGCGCGTCGTCGGAGCAAGACCCACGGATAATCCTGAAATGTCATAGACTGTAGGGGTGCTTGTCAAATTGCTGTCGCTGATCGTTCCGAGTGTAGTAATGGAAGAGCCCGGGCTGTTTGATCCGTTGTCGCTGAGGAGACTCACCGTAAAACTGTTCGAGCTGCTGCTGTCACCTGAGATCAACAGCTTGACGTCACTGAGTGTTAAACCGCTGGAAGCAACGCCAGTTGAAAAGGATGCATACTGCGGTCCGTCTCCGCTTAACGGATCAGGATTGGGATTCGTAGGAGGATTACTTGCAGCGGGGGTGACAGAAAGATTGTCAAAGACCACACCAGCACTGACGGCGTTGCCCATCGACAAGACCGCAGTTGCGACGGCAGCAAGAAAGAAATTGCGAAAACGTACCATTCTAACTAACTCCTCAAGTTCAGTGGTCGATTCAGGCCGAATTTCCTGAATCCATGTCGGAGGCGTGGAGCAACATGCTCCATAACCACTACATGAGTAACACGTCCACTCACGTTACGCAACAATCCGGCCCGAGCCGAGTAATTTCATTAGGGTAGGCGGGGACGACATTTTATTTGGGCATGAGGCATCGTGAAAACAAATCAGAGTGAATGCCGGTTCTGCGATTAACTCTCTTCGCGAGCGCGGATCATCGAGCCGATGACGGTTTCGGACTCGTTAGTGATGGATTTCAGTCTCGATACACCTTTGATTTCAGCGGGGGCTACCATTCCGCATGGTCGACGATGAACAGTTTGGGCTGAGCGAATCCTGCATTGGTGTTTTAAGTCAAACAAAAAACCTGGATCAAGCGACAGCGCGCCTGGTCCAGGTTTCAATAAGTCGAGTCAATTCAGAAGTAGTCTCAGAGTTTCGACGGGCAACTCACCGGGCCATTCCAGTTTACGAACGAAGCACGCGACGTCGAGCAATTCCTAAGACGCCAATTCCAAAAGCAGAAAGTGCAAGACCGAGCGTACTGGGTTCGGGGACTGAAGAAGCCGTAGATACCGTCACCTGCATCTGAAACGGTGTGTTAGTGGAACCACTGGGTGCGTTTTGAGTAACCGTGAGTGTGCCACCTGGATTGTATGCCCAGTATTCTCCGGCAGTACCTGTTCCGGAAGAGTCTGGCGAAATGCCCCATTCAACGGACGAAACACTATTCGCGTTGACTTCAATCCAATAGCGAGTATTGGCGTTAAGGCCGATCGAGCTAACTGGAACATCAATCGTGGAGCCACTCGATTTCAATTTGTTGTCTGCAATCGTCGCAAGTAATGTTTTGGTCGTGCTTGGTTTGTTTGATCCGTTGTCATTGACGAGGCTTACGGTGAAGCTCTTGTTGCTACTCACGTTAGTTGTGGCAAGATTCAATTTAACGTCAGTCAGTGAAAGTGCAGTTCCGCCTGTTGAAAATGAATCGTACAGTGGCCCATCTGTGATGGCTTGGTCGTAGCCTTGAGGCGTTAAAGTTGTGTTGTCGTAGATCACGCCGGCATTGGCAGCGTTACCCAGCGACAAAACGGCAGTAGCGACAGCAGCAAGAACAAAACTTCCGCAACGAACCATACTTTTCCCCTCCTTAAGATTGGTCACAGGCTCAATAAAACTCCGTTATGAGTTCACCGACTGACTCGGCATGTCACTCGCGGCGCGGAGAATATTAAAGTACTGAATTTATTGCAATGTCTTTTTAAAGCAGGCGTGCCAATGACAAGTTCGACCCTGATTCTTCGATAGGAATTACGGATAATAGCCGTAAAATGTGATCTCAGGCCTTAATGGATTCTGCGACAATCGCCACGAATTGTTTCACGTTGCGAGCGGTTTCCAAGGCATGATAACGTCGAGGTCGATCAGGTCTTTATGATTTCGACAGATCCGTTACGACGTTTATTTGACATTACTCATCGTTCGTGGGAGTCTTCTGTAGTTGTTTATTCGGTTGAGGTTTGCCTTTTATTTCCATAAGGACTGAGCGTCATGTGTAAAATCCGTGTTGTTGTACTGTTATCAGTCGCCCTGGCAACCTTGTTGTGTAGACCAAATCTTGACGCCTGTTCCAGAGTAACCTGGATTGGACCGAAGGGGTTGGTTGTGACTGGTCGCTCAATGGACTGGCCTTATGGATTCAATTCTCATTTTTATATCGTTCCTCGAGGAACGACCCATGACGGATCGGGCGGCAAGAATTCGTTGACTTGGGCTGCGAAATACGGAACGGTCGTCGTTGCCGGGACGTCGGACCCGCAAGGGCCGATTGATGCCGTCTTTGATGGGATGAATGAAAAGGGCTTGGTTGCAAACCTTCTTTATCTCGCCGAAGCGGACTTCGGACCGGCTCCTGAAAACAACAAGCCGCGAGTGTCGTTTGCTGGCTGGACTCAGTACGTCCTTTCTCAATACGCCACGGTGGACGAGGTTGTGAAGTCATTTCAGGCTGATCCTCTGTATATCGTGCCGATCAACTTTGGACCCGGAAAGAAGGCTCATCCGACCGTTCATCTGTCGATCTCTGATCCGAGCGGAAACTCGGCGATCATCGAATATATTAAAGGGAAGCCGATCATCCACCAGGGTCGCGAACATCAGGTGATGACCAACAGCCCGACTTATGACCAGCAACTGACGCTTAACAACTACTGGAAACGACTCGACGGGACCAAGATGCTGCCAGGTTCACATCAGTCCGAAGACCGCTTTGTGCGTGCTTCGTACTATCTGGCGCATCTGCCCGAGACGAATGACGCGCGACAGGCGGTTGCCGGAGTTTTCAGCGTGATGAGAAATGTGTCTGTCCCGTGGGGGCAACCTGACGAACAGCATCCGAATATTGCGCCGACATACTGGCGAACGGTGTTGGACCAGACGAACCGTCGCTATTACTTCGAGTCGACGCTCAGTCCGAACATTGTGTGGGCCGATCTGGATCAGATTGATTTCTCGCCTGGATCTGGCATACGCAGTCTACAAGTCGAAGGGAACGACGAGATCATCGGCAACGTCAATAAAGCTTTTAAAGAGGCTAAGAACATCGTGTTCCTGGCACCGTGAATGAAAGTTCGAACGGGGTGCTGCGAGCACCTTTGTGATTCGACCGAATGCAGGTAAGTGTCAATCTGCCGCCAGATTTGTCAGTCGCGTTTTTACAAGTTGGTGGAAATTGAAGATTGACTCTGGCTATTGTTACGTCGCCTCGACTCGACGATCTGAAACAGGATTGGCAGTACAAACAGCGTAAAGAGCATGCTGCTGATCACTCCGCCGATCACAACCGTTGCCAGAGGTCGCTGCACTTCGGCACCGGCTCCATCACTGGTTGCCATAGGGATGAATCCAACGCTGGCCACCAGGGTTGCGATCAGGATTGTGCGTAAATGATTGACGGCAATTTCCGACAATGAAGACATCGTCAAGTTGCCGTCAATTGATTGATCTGGCGTGGATCTTGCCGCACGCCACGCCGAAGCCAGAATCATGCTGCTGAGCACTGAGACGCCCGAGAGTGTGATGAATCCAACAGCAGCGGAAATTGACAGCGGCATTTCCCGCCACGCAAGGGAGAGAATGCCGCCGATACAGGCAAACGGGACGCTCGTGAATACAACCAACGTCTCTGGGATGCTGCGGTATGTCAGAAATAATAATCCAACAATCAGACCGAGTGCCAATGGGACGACGATCATCAAACGTTGCTGTGCTCGTTGCATATTTTCGAATTGACCGCCCCATTCAATCCGAAACTGATCTTTGGGAACACTGACTTTCTCGGCCAGTTGGCGCTGAGCTTCCGCGACAAAACTACCGACGTCGCGACCACGGACGTTGCACTGAACAGTGATTCTTCGCTTGCCCCACTCTCGCGTGATCATTTTTGGTCCACTCAATCGACGGATATCGGCGACACGAGACAAGGGTAATTGTTCGCCGCCAGGAGCCGACAACATGATCCGGCCGATTTCTTCAGGACTTTCGCGGAATTGATCAGGAAGTCGCGCGACCAGTGGAAATCGAAGTTGGCCTTCAACGACCTCGCCCAGAACTTTACTGCTGATCGATTCGACCACATCCAGTACCGCCCGAGCGGAAATTCCGTAACGGGCGATTTCATCCTGCTCGAGAGAAATCCTGAGGATCGGCTGTCCAGAGACTTGTTCGATTGTCAGATCGCTGCATCCTTTAATTGACTGGAGGACCGACTGAATCTCCTGGGCTTTCGGAATCAGTTTGGCGAAATCGTCTCCAAAAAGCTTTAAGGCCACATCGGCGCGGACGCCCGAGACCATTTCGTTGATGCGCAGTTCGATGGGCTGCGTGAACCAGGTGATCTGTCCTTTCATACTGTCGACCTCGTGAACCATCTGCTCGACTAATGCGGTCTGAGTCTTTGCTTTAGTCCATTCAGAGCGTTGTTTCAGTGCGACGAACATATCCGTCACTTCGACGTTGCCTGCGTCAGTTGCAACTTCTGGAGATCCGACACGGCTCCACACGTGTGAAACTTCGTTCGGAAATTTCTCAAGCAATAGTCGCTCCATTGCCGTATTCATCTCGGCAGACTCTTCCAGGCTTGTTCCTGGTCCCCTCAGTACGCCGATTACCAGATCTCCCTCGGACAGACGAGGGACAAATTCCGAACCCAGTTTCGCTGCGATCATGAATGTATATCCGAGTCCACACACGGCAAGTGCCAACACAAGCCAGCGAAATCGAAATGCCAGCCCGAGAAGTGGTCGGTAGAACCATTGTGCGATCCTGACCAGCCAGACTTCTTTTTCCGTGACGGTCTTAGGCAACACCAGCGATGCGAGAACCGGAGTTACGGTCAATGACAAAATCAGTGATCCGATCAGGATGAAGATGACGGTTATCGCCATCGGCCGAAACATTTTCCCTTCGACACCTTCGAGGGTCAGAATCGGTAAGTAGACGATCATGATAATGAGCTGGCCAAATACGGTGGGAATCCGTACTTCTGACGCTGCGTCCCGGATGATGGCCAACCGTTCCTTCGGCGAACATTCACCGTGATGAGCGAGGCGACGGATGATGTTTTCGATCACAACGACCGAGCTGTCGACCACGATGCCGAAATCAATAGCTCCAAGGCTAAGTAACGAAGCTGCAATCCCCATGGACCACATTCCGCAGAATCCGACGAGCATTGAAAGAGGTATCGCGGCCGCAGCAATCAATCCTGCGCGGAGATTGCCAAGGAGAAGGAACAGCAGCACAACGACCAGATAGGCTCCTTCGCACAGGTTGTTTTTCACGGTTTCTATGACGCGGTTGACCAGTCGCGTGCGGTCGTAAACGATGTCCATGTGGACACCTTCGGGCAGCGTCTGACGCACTTCTTCAAATTTGTGACGAAGACGGTTTGTCACGGCATAACTATTCTCGCCCATCAGCATGAAGCCGAGACCGAGAACAACCTCACCCTGTCCGTTGGCTGTCACCACGCCGCGACGTAATTCATGCGAGACCACGACTTCCGCCACGTCGCGAACCCGGATCGGAACACCATCAATCGCCGTGATGACAATTCCGCAAATTTGTTCGACGTTGATGGTACGCCCAACTCCATGAACGAGTACGGAATCCCCGGATTGTCGGATGCTTCCACCTCCGACGTTTAAGTTGTTATGTTCGACTGCTTCGAGGACCTGATCAAAGTTCAAGCCGTGTTTGACAAGTCGCACAGGGTCAATTCGGACCTGGTACTGCTTTTTCAAGCCACCCCAGGAATTGATTTCGGCAGTGCCGGGAACGGTTCGCATTGTTGGTTTGATGTTCCAGTCATGCAGCGTTTTCGTCCCTGTTAAATCTCCGTCTTCAGATGAAACGATGTAATGAAAAACTTCGCCCAGTCCTGTAGAAACAGGCCCCATCTCGGGGCGTCCGAGGCCATTTGGAATCTCGACGCCAGACAGACGTTCGTTAATCAACTGCCGGGCAAAATAGATGCTTGTTCCGTCTTTGAAAGTTGCAATCACCTGAGATAGTCCGAACTGAGACACTGAGCGAAGTGATTCCAATCCGGGAAGTCCACCCATGGCCATCTCTACCGGAAAAGTCACCTGTCGTTCGACTTCCTCAGGGACCAGAGCCGGAGCCACAGTATTAATCTGCACTTGGACTGGCGTCGTATCGGGAAATGCATCAACGTTCAGAGAGTTCATGGCGAGATAGCCCGCTGCACTGACCAGCAACGCGCTGAGGAGCACGATGATCCGATGATTGAGCGACCAGAAGATAATCGATTGAAGCATTGTCGATCCGAAAGATTTGTCGTCCGTGAATGACGGAAACGTATGTCTGTGCGACCGGGCTTGGGGGTGATTCTGTTGTTGAAAGCCAGATTCTGTTAACAGTGCAGGATCTCATGAGATCCTGTCTGCTCCGGTTTTTTCGCGTTCCCTAATTTCAAAATGGAAGACTGAATAAGAGAACTCGTCAACATGTCCTGATTCCGTTGCGTTGACGGCGATCGCGGATCGTCACAGGGCCGATGAAGCAACGTGAGTCAAAATCCATTCCGATTTGAGAGCATGACTTCCGTGGGTCACTATCTCCATTCCGGGCTTGAGCTCGGGCGAATCGATCTGAACGCAACCTCCCTCGCGAGCTCCTAACTTGACACCGATGCGTGCAAATTTCCGATCCGAAACTTTGGCGAAAACCATTGGCTGACTGTCGTCGTGTAATACTGCAGAAACGGGAACCACAAAGGCCGACGGGGTTTCACGCAAAGTGATCATCCCGGTTCCGTAGGTTTTTGCCCGCAAAAGTCTTACTTCATGTCCAGTCACCGGATCGGACGAAACAATGGGGTTATCGACCTCGGCTCGAACGCGTAGCGTTCGTGTCTTTTCATTCATTTCCGTGCTGATCCAGGAAATCGTACTTTGCAGCTCGTGGTTAAGTCCGTCGGGTAGAAATCGTACTGATTGGCCGAGTGTCATTTTGGAAGCATCTTCCTTAGAAACATCTAAAAACAACCACATCCTTCGCAGGTCGGCGATTTCAAGTAACGGCTTGCCCGCTTCAACCATTTCACCAAGTGCCGCATCGTGATTTACAAGGACCCCATCAAAGCTGGCGGTCACGGGTAACAGATTCGAAGTGGTTTGGACCCGATCCAAATCCTGTGAAATCGAGTCAGGAATACCAAGAAAGTGAAGCTTTGCTGCCCGATCGGTATCGTTCAGGCTCTCATACAAGCCATTTTTTAGACTGAATCCCATATTGATCAATGTCTGTTCCGTGTTCTGCAGGCGAATCTTCGCTTCGCGTAAGGCGACCCGTTCGTCGCGAATCTGACGTTGAGCAATCGCACCGACAACGCTTTCGAACGCGGCAAGACGTTCCATTTTTGATTCCAGAGCAACCAGATCGCTTGAGAACTTTGCCTTGGCCTGGCCGACATCAGCAGCATCGATAATTACCAACACATCGCCGCGACGAACCATGTCTCCAGGTTGCTTTAGCACGCGCCAGACTGTACCGGACACGCGAGCCGACAGACTCGCAAACATTCGCTCATCGTACTTAATGACGCCGGTAGTTTTGATCCGCTCGCGCATTGAGCGTTCTTCGATCACGGTCGTCTTAATTCCCGTTCGTCGAAGCGATTTCTCGGACGGAAAGTCGACATGCCATTCCTTATCGACAGGCTGATCGTCGTCAATCGTGACGGGCAATTTGGAAGATTGAAAAACGCTTGAATGCTCTTCGATTTCATGCTTCATAAAACCGAAGGACCAATGAGTTTCATGTCCGAGTATCCCGATTGCCAGCAATCCACACAGGATGCCCAAATATTTGGCAACCGAAGTCAGTGCTGAAATATTCGGTTTGGGTCGGAAAGTTCGAGAATCCGTCTCATTACCGTTTTGCGTCATCGTACCATCCACTTTTTGAATCTGCTGCGAATTTCGCTGTCGTCATTGGCACCCAATCGCTTTTTGAATTGAGCCATAAAAACCGAAGGCGTAAGACCAATTCCAAGTACACGGGTTAATTGTCAAAGCTTACGAAAGTGTAAGACAGTGTTGTCAGCAAGAAATGCGCCATAAGTGATCATTGAAATGAGTGGTTCCTTGAGGTCGACCACCGACAGGATTGCCAGGGGCTGTCCAATTGTCGCAAGAAGTGTTTGCAAGCTTCTTTGCGATAAGGAGATGTGAATCAAGCGGGATTTGCTGCTTGAAAACTAAACCAAGAGGGCAATTGTTTTTTACCGCGTTCTTGACAGGGCTTCGATCGTTGATTTCGACAAGTGGTCGTTCATAAACCATTTGACGAATGGAGAAGTGACATCGCTTTTCGGAACGATTTCATTTGGCGTTTTTAGAGTTTCTTTGGTGCTATTTTCGAGCCCCGGTAACGGACATTTAATCAATTTCCGAAGCGCGACCCTGCAACTGAAAACATCGCAAGGAAAAATGACTATGCCTCAGTTTCAGTGTCTCAGGGATTACGAAAGGTTGGCCAGCGTCTTCAAACGTCAACCCATGATGTCCTATGTTTGCGCTTCTGGCGTAAATGTCGCCGAATATCGGCTGACGGATTTCAATTGCTCCAATTTCGAATTTGAGGCGGCCTGGCAGGTGGGCAAAAAGGAGGAGATGCCGAAGACGAAGAGGTGGGCGGTAAATGGCATGAATTACGGAGCCATCGGGGAACAAAGTTCGACGAGGAAACCATTGATGTCACGCACGTAGCAAACCAATTGACCCCAAGGCTTTTGCTTCGGTTCGGCAACCGGTGTGGCACCCGCATCGACAGCTCGCTGAAACGCCGCCGCGACGTCTTCCGTCGTGAATGCGATTTCGAATGAGGGAGCCGGTGCGTCAGGCAAAGCTAAATGAAATAGCACTCCATTCGATCGGGCCAGTTCGACACTGGCGAAAGCGAGTTTTGTGTCACCAGTGATCATCTCGCCATATCCGCTTTCATGGATAAACTGGCGTTTCAGTCCGAAAGCCGATTCATAGAATGTAACGGTCGCCTCAACGTCGGCGACGTACAAAATCGTGTAACCAAATTTCATTTTGCTTCCTATTCGTCATGTGTTCGTGTTTAACAGTTTCCGCTCCCGTCGGCAGTTTAAGAGACGCACTCGCCGGTGTCCTGCTAACGAACGCCTAAAAAGTGTTGTCTGGAAAAAAGACTTGGTTCCTGGACCAAGGGACTTGAAACCCGATTCGGTCGGCGGAATCGGCTGATGTTGAGTCGTCAAAAAACCGGTTCGGCGATTCATGCCAAATGGATGGACCGCTATCGAAAACCGTTCCCGGAAACGTCGATATCTTTGCAAGAGCCGCAGCATGGGCCGCAGCCTGTGTGACGAATCGCAAAGGCTGGAAGCCACCACGACCCAGACTGGCAACGACTTTGCGATGGCCTGCTCAGCCTTCACGAACCGTCTGTCTCTGAGATCATTCGTTTGCTTTAACGGAAATTGGTGATTGAAATGTTTTGCCAGAGAATGCTTTGGAGCAGCCTGATGCTTGCTGTCGTCACCGTTGGCGCCGTGGTCCACGAATCTGCCGCAACGGAATATGTCTGGGCTCGCAGTGGATACGGAGCACTCCCCATCGGGCACAACGCCAGCAGTTTTTCCAACGGCTATGGTGGCTATTATGTTCCGAAAAACGCATACGGGAACAATCACGAATCTCGGCGGCCGTTCACCAATCCGAATGGTTTCATCGTTCCTGCAACTCCCACTAATTCTCCAGCACATCAGCAATCGCCGTCATCTACTGCTGGGGCACAACCTACTGCAGCGCCCCAGCAAACCACTGCTCCAACAGCAATGGCGCAACCTCAAATGCAACCGATTCCGATGAAGCCAACCTTTCAGCAAAAGGTGAAGCGATTCTGGTCGCATTAAAACAGTTGCGATGCAAAACCAAGGGTGCTGGAATTCCTCACGCGCGGAAAGTCGACTTGCCCGTGGAGGCGACCTCGTGAAACTTAAGCTCGAGGAGAACCTGGGGGCTCGATATCTTGATCTAATGCGCGTGACAAATATCTTGACGTCGCGTCAGTCACCGATTTTCCGGAGCCTTGCCGATGTTATTTCTGATGTTGATGAATACCTTCACCGGTTTACTGTTGGCTGCACTCAGTATTCCTTTGATTCTGGGTAAAATCGGGCCGAATCCGTGGTATGGATTTCGGGTGAAGAAAACCCTGAACGATCCCGCTGTCTGGTATCCCGCCAATGCCTACGCGGGTAAACGCCTTCTGGTTGTTGGCCTCGTTGGCAGCCTGTTTGCCTTCTTGTTTTATTTTGTCCCGAAAATCGATTTGAACACGTACGCCATTGGGTGTGCGGTAGTGACCGTCGGCGGGTTGATTGTCTCTGTCATCCAGAGCGTTCTCTATTTGCGAACATTGCCACCAGATTCGTAGTCAATTGTAAGTGCAGCAAAAGTCATCGTTGTCGTCGCTTATTCCCCGAGCCACCATCGTCGTTTCATACGAGGACCGTAGGTCAGACCAAACTGAGTCGTTGCGATTTCCGTAATGACGGCGACCGCTTCTTCAGGAGAATCGAGCACGAGTATTCGGTCGATGTCTGCGGCGTCGATCGTTTTCGCCTCCAGCAGTCGGTCCCTCATGAAGTTCAGTAATGGCTGCCAATAGTCTGTTCCCATCAGAATCAGTGGAAAGTCGTCGACTTTATGGGTCTGAACGAGCGTGGCGAGTTCAAAGATCTCGTCGAGCGTGCCGAAACCTCCAGGACATGCAATAAACGCGTAGGAATATTTGACGAGCATCATTTTGCGAACGGAAAAATGACGAAACGTAATCCATCGGTCGAGATAAGGGTTCGGGTTCTGTTCATGCTCTAATTCGATATTACAGCCGACGGAATAGCCACCCGCTTCTTTGGCGCCACGATTGGCTGCTTCCATGATGCCTGGACCACCGCCAGTCATGACGGTGAACCCCGCCTTCGCAATACGCGATCCGATCTCCCGAGCCATCTGATAATAGGGCTGATCTTCAGTAAACCGCGCTGATCCGAAGACCGTGACGCACGGACCAACGAAGTGAAGCGTTCGAAATCCGTTCAGGATTTCCCAAAAAATACGAATGGCACGAAAAAGTTCGAAGCTACGAGGTTGAGGTCCTCGAATGAACCGAGCTACTTCGACATTCGGTGCGCCAACACCCCAGTCTGAAGACGATTTGGCCGGCTGACGCAGCTCATTCACAGTGGAATTTGGCTTGGTGTCTCTGTCCATTTTTCAATCCTCCCTGGGGTTTCAACGTCAATTGCCAGACTCAACTACGCCCGACGACTGGCGGAACAAATTCGAGCGCCGCTTCAGAATCAGGACGCAGGAAATCAAAGTCACAACCTTCATCGGCTTGCAGGACGTGGTCGATGTACAGTCGGGGATAACCGCGCAAATGTTGTGAGGCGGCCGGCTGCCAATTAGCCTTTCGACGAGCCAATTCCTCGTCATCAACGAGAAGCTGCAATCGCCGGGCATCGACGTCGAGTTCAATCTGATCGCCATCCTGAACGAGTGACAGCAATCCACCGACTGCGGCTTCGGGAGTGATGTGAAGAACCACAGTGCCGAAAGCGGTGCCACTCATTCGTGAGTCGCTGATGCGGACCAAATCAGTGATTCCGGCGTGCAATAATTTTTTAGGAACGGGAATGGAACCCCATTCAGGAAAGCCGGGAACTCCTTTCGGGCCAGCGTTCTGCAAGACCAGTACACTTTCTCTCGTGACGGGCAAATCAGGCGAGTCGATTCGATCGAGCATCTCCTGATAATTCTTAAACACGACAGCACGACCGACATGTTTCATCAACTGTGGTGACGCCGCAGATGCCTTGATGATCGCTCCTTTGGAAGCAAGATTTCCCGTAAGAACAGCCAGGGCACCACCCGCAAGGAGCGGTTTTTCGTGCGAGGCAATCACGTCTCGGTTGAAACTGCGCGATCGCGCGATGTTGTCACCCAGCGTGCGACCACTGACCGTCATCACGTTCACGTCGAGCAGATGCCGGATTTCTGCCATGACAGCGGAGACACCTCCGGCGGAATCAAATGAATCCATCAAATGACGACCTGACGGCATCAAATTGACGAGGAAGGGGGTCGAGCGAGAAAGTTCGTCGAACCGCGAGAGCGGGAGCCGGATGCCTCGACGGCCCGCCATGGCAATCAAGTGCACGATGGCGTTCGTCGATCCGCCCAGTGCGAGCAAAACTCGAATGGCATTATCGAATGCCTGGGGAACCAGGATTCGAGAGGGCCTGAGATCTTCTCGTACGAGTTGTACAATCTGCCGGCCTGTCGCTGTTGCTGCCTGCAGACGCCTGGCATCCGTCGCGGGAATCGAGGCGGTCCCCGGCAGCATCATTCCCAGAGCTTCTGACAACGACGTCATCGTCGACGCGGTTCCCATCGTGTTGCAGGCACCGACACCACATCCGTAACTCGCTTCGATTTCATGCCATTCGTCGATTGATAACCGACCAGCTCGCAGTTCGTCAGAATACTTCCACAGATCAGTTCCAGACCCGATAGAATTGCCCCGCCAATGACCGATCGACCGAGGTCCACCATTTATCTGTATTGCGGGAAGATCGGCGCTGGCGGCGGCCATCAATTGAGCGGGTGTCGTTTTGTCGCAGTTGCAAAGCAGAACCACTCCATCGATCGGGTTGGCTCGCAACGTTTCTTCGACGTCCATCGCCATCAGATTGCGATACAGCATGGCCGAGGGCTTCATGAATTCTTCGCCCAGCGAAATCGTTGGGAATTCCAGAGGCAGGCCACCTTCGAGCAGCACGCCACGTTTGACCGATTCAGCGACCTCACGCAGATTCCCGTTGCAGTTGTTCAGGTCGCTCCAGCTATTGGCGATGCCAATCACCGGTTTACCCACATAATCGTCCGGATTAAGCCCCATCGCCCTGAGCGCAGATCGATTTTGAAATGCCAACTCCTCTCGGCCGGCAAACCATTGCGCACTGCGTAATTTCATGGGTGTTGGCATATGAAGAGTATTGATCGTGGCGAAGTACCGGCGGTTGCGTCCGGCAATTGCATTGTCAGGTTCTGCCAGCGAACGCTTCCCGTTGGAGTATTAGCATGTAACTGCAAACGGTGGAACCATGAATTGATCGAATTCGTAATCACCAGCCTCGCCCTCGCAAAACGGTTCGATACCCGTTGATTTCTCGCCTCGGTATGATTGCATTTTGGTTACAGACTTTTTCCTACAATTCAATGCGAGAACGGACCATGTCCCGAGCTGCCACGGAGTATCGTTACGAGAAATTGACCTGGCCAGAGATCAATGATGCGGTCGATCTTGGAAAGGTTTGCATTCTTCCGTGTGGTGCTGTTGAGCAGCACGGTCACCACCTGCCATTAGACGTTGATCTCGTCTGTCCTGGCGGGATCGCACATGGGACCGGACGGGAACTTGCCGATAAAATCCTTGTCCTGCCTCACATTTCGTATGGCTACACCGGGCATGTGATGGATTTTCCGGGAACGATTAACACGAATTACACGACGTTCATCGAACAGGTGCTCGACGTCACTCGGTCGCTGGCGTATCACGGCTTCAAGAAGATCATCCTGTTGAACGGCCACGGTTCGAACATGCCGAATCTCGATCTGGCTGCACGACGTACTAACCTGGAAACGGACGCCGAATGTTGTGTGATCGCCTGGTGGAACCTTTTGACCGTCGATAAAGACTTCTTGCCAAGTTGGCGAGAAAGCAAGTTCCCCGGCGGATGTGCACATGCGTGCGAGTTGGAAACATCGCTGTATCTATACCTCGACGAAGACGGTGTGCGCAAGGACAAGATCAAGAGCGGCACGATCTCATTCAACAGCGACAACAGTCCTTTCAACTGGGTCGACCTGTTTGGAGCTGGACCGGCGACTGTGGTTTCCTGGACGAGTAGCTATTCCGACACCGGGGTTCTCGGTGAAGCAGAAATTGCAACGAAAGAGAAGGGCGAGCGAGTCTACCTTGAAGCAGTGAAACAACTCGGGCGATTTATCCAGTATTGGCATCCACGGCCAAAAGATGTTCGCCAGGATCTTCATCGTAAACCGCCAACAATGCCAATGCCGTGGTGGCAGCGTAGCAACACACGGCCAGAAAACTGAATTCGTAACGACGGACGAGTCGATCGAAGTTGTGATCTGCACCTCGAACCGGCAGAATCCTTGGCGCAGTTCCCACTCAAATCGACGCACCCGATGCGCAAAGTCCTTCATGACAATTCTCGCTTAACCTTCCAGTATTCCACTTCCATGGTTGGATGTTCTGATTCTTGTGACCAGCATCGTCGGGGTTACTGGCTTCGGAATGTGGATTGGACGCAAAGAAGAAGACACGACTGATTATTATCTGGCGGGCAAAACCGTGGCGTGGTGGGCGGTTGCGGGTTTGATATTCGGCACGAACATCAGTTCGCATCACATGGTCGGCAAGATGGGTGCTGGACTGAAAGAGGGTTTCGCCCAGGCGAATTTCGAATTTGTCGCCATCTTCGGTCTGCTGATGTTGTGCTATTTCTTTTTCCCTTTCTATCGTCGAATGGGACTTTACACCCATTCAGAATATCTCGGTCGCCGGTTCGACGACCGCAGCCGACTGGTGTATTCGATTACCTGAGTTCTTGTGAAAACGTGATCTCCATGAAATTCATTCTTCGGACGGCTGAATTCTAACCGTCCCTCATGTAACATCGGCGTTTGATGATGCATGAAGCATCGGCACCGATTCAAGTAAGTCTCGAGAGTAACGCAGCATGTTAAACAAGGTTTCGTATTGGATGGGGTTGGTGGCGGCTTTGCTTGCGGGGTTATCGACCGCGAGTGCCGATGTCCGGCTACCGGAAATTATCAGCAATAACATGGTCCTGCAAAAGGACATTCCATTGCCGATCTGGGGTTGGGCGGCAGCGGGAGAAGAGGTCACGGTCACGCTGGGAACGAGCAGCGTCAAAGCGACTGCGGACGGGGCTGGGAAGTGGAAGGTGATTCTTCCTGCAATCAAGACTGCGGGGGGCCCGGATGAGATGATCGTGAAGGGCAAGAACGAGATCAAGGTGAGCAACATCCTGATCGGCGAAGTCTGGGCGGGGTCCGGGCAATCCAACATGCAATGGAGCGTTGCCCAATCGTCGAACGGTGCACAGGAAGTCGCCGACGCGAGGTACCCGAAGATTCGCCTGTTCGTAATCCCGCTTGTTCCCGCAGGAACTCCGTCAGACTATGTCGGCGCGAAGTGGGTCGAGTGTACGCCCAACACGGCGGCAGGCTCGTCTGCCGTTCTGTACTTCTTCGGTCGGGAAATCCATCAGAAACTCGATAATGTCCCCGTCGGATTGATCACGACCGCATGGGGCGGAACTCGCATCCAGCCCTGGATTCCTCCGCAGGGATACGCGGCAATTCCAGAACTCGAAGGTGAAAAGAACGAAATGCTGGGAATGCTGAACGGGTATGCGGACCAGCTTGCAGGCTACGCCGCTTCAATCAAAACCTATGTTGAAAAGATCAAGTCCACCAAGCCAGGCGATTCACTCCCTCCCGTACCATATTATTTGCCACTTCATCCGTTGAATAATAACTATCAACATACGGGACTTTATAACGGGATGATTCATCCGATCGTCCCGTTTGCGATCCGAGGATTCCTGTGGTATCAGGGAGAATCCAATAACGGGCAGGGAATGCACTATTACCAACTTCAGCGAGGTTTGATCGAAGGCTGGAGGTCTGTCTGGAACCAGGAAGGAAATCGCGATTTCCCTTTCCTATTCGCGCAGCTCGCGCCCTACAATTATCAGGGTGATCCAACACGGCTGGCAGGAATCTGGGAAGCACAAACGGCCACCCTGACCGTCAAGAACACCGGGATGGCGGTGCTGACCGACATCACGACACTCAATGACATTCATCCGCCTAACAAGCAGGAAGTAGGTCGACGGCTGTCGCTGTGGGCCATGGCCAACACCTATGGTCAAACCGGATTGGTGTACTCGGGCCCGCTGTATAAATCGGTCAAGGTGGACGGTAATAAAGCGGTTATCAGCTTTAATCATGCTGCCGGGCTGAAGTCACGCGATGGAAAAGATCTCTCGTGGTGGTCAATTGCTGGTGACAACAAAAAATTTGTCAAAGCATCAGCAAAGATCGAGGGCGATACTGTCGTTGTTTCAGCTGAGGGGATCACTAATCCCGTCGCCGTTCGCTTTGGCTGGCATCACCTGGCAGAGCCGAATTTGGCCAACGGTGCTGGTTTGCCAGCCTCGCCGTTCAGAACGGACACGTGGGCCGATGCCGAGAACGCGAATCCATGATGGATCTGTTTCACGTGGCACTGTTGACTCCAATGTTTCACGCAGTCTCTCGTGAAGTGTCGCCTGCAGACTCCAAACGATCCATCCATCGTTGGACCTGGAGTGCGTCGCTGTAAGTTGCACCTGCGGGGACAGAGTTCTGTCCCCGCACGACGCGGCAGAAGCATCGCAATTCTTCTGCCATCATGCCTGTCGGCACGCCTGACTCCGTTCGTATTTCCAACGCCATCGGCCAGTGTGCCTGATCATCCCAGACTTCAACCGGGCGGGGATTCGGCAGGATTCTCGCCCCCCAACCCTGTCCAAAAACTTCCATCCGATCGAAGCCACGAGGGGCCATCCCCGGGGGTGTCAAGTATGTCGCTTTGAACGAGGCCAGCGTACCGTCCGCCCATTGAAGTTGTGCCAGCGCGACGTCGACATGACCGTCCTTCGTTCGATGGAACTGGCATGTGAACTGGTTTGGTTCTTCGCCGTTCATCAACACTTGTGCGGAATACAAATCGTGAATCATCGCTGCGACAAGTGGATTTTCGCCAGGAAAGTCGGTGACGATCGTGGCAGGTCGATGCCTAACACAATCAATCAAAGTCGGTCGACCCCGACGCGAGACTTCGTCACGCAACTGTTTGAACTCGCTGTTAAACAGAACAATGTGACCGAGCATCAGGTTTGATGAATCGGCTGTGACGAACGGCGCAAGACTTTCTGCTTCGAGTAAGCGGTTGGCGATCGGCTTTTCCAATAGCACCGATTTGCCAGCCTGCAGAAGGGCGCGGGTAACGGGTACGTGATCTTCGGTGGAACAGGCAACGACCCACGCTTCCGCTTCGGATTCATGCATCGCTTGAGCTTGGTCCAGAAAGCCCGGAACCTCCGGCAATTCGGCGTGAATGTGATCAAGACTTTCTTGCCTGCGAGCGACAACCGCGACAAGCTGGGCCTCAGCCAGACCAGCGATGGTCAGTGCATGAAGGCGACCGAACCGCCCGAGTCCGATCACTCCAATCTTTACCGGTTCGACTCGTCGCAAGCGGTTCATGCTTTAGGTCCACAGCCGCAAGTCATTTGACCACGATGAACTAGAGAATCAGAAGGTCAGAATCCCCAGTCTCCATCACAGGCTCCGTCGATGGCAAAATCATATCGGCTTGCCAGAAGCTTGAAAGCTTTTGGACGATCTCGATGAACTTCGGCAGGTCGAGCGGTTTCGTCAGAAATGCTTCAACGGTCAGATCGCCGAGTTGTGCCTTTTCACCTTCTCCCGTCATGACCACGACCGGCAGTGACTTCAGTCCGTCATCCGCTCGGACCTTGGCGAGAAGATCACGTCCATCCATTCCCGGCAACTTCAGGTCGAGCAGCAACAGATCGGGACGGGGTGCGACCGCATATTTTCCTTCACGCTGCAGAAACCGCAACGCTTCGACTCCGTCACTAAGCCACGTCAGACGATGTTGAATTCGACCCTGTTGAAGTGCGCCAATGGCAATCCGCGCAAACATCAAGCTATCTTCGACCAACAGGACTTCCATCGGTCGGCCAACGGTTTCATTAGGCATGTTGAGCACTCGCACACGGCCAATTCACGAATACGCCACCCAGGTTGTCATTTGCTGTCAATCGAAAACCGCAGCATGGGCTTCAGCCCGTCCGCTCCGACTTCTCGTGGAATAGAAACCCAGATTGCCATGACTGACAACATCTCCTGCGGATTCTACCCGATTTCTGATTTATTTGCTGGCCAGAACAGCAACAAGACAATTAAAGCCAGCGCTGGAAACCCACAAACGAGTGCCATTCCATGATCATAAGATTTCGTTTGATCAATCCAGCGTCCAAAGAACTTGTGCATGGGCGAGGATGTCAGCCATGCCAGTGCACCCAGGCACCCCATCACCTTTCCCTGATGTCGATTCGAAATTTCTTGACTGAACGAATAGTAGCAAGGAAATAATCCCAGAGCTCCAAGGGCTACTATAATCAGAACGATCTGCAATCCTGGACCGTCCGTTGCGATCCAGGGAATCATTCCCCCCGTAGCGACCAATGCTGCACAGAAACCAAAGCCGATGCATCGTGAATAATGAGTGCTGAAGCCAGCCTGATGCAGTCGTCGAGTCAGCAACCCCGTCGACAGACAGCCGACATCCGTCATAACGTTGAACCAGAACATGAACGCCAGCATCGACTTCTTGTCGTAACCGCGCCCCTCCTCTAAAAACAACGGCATCCAGACTCGAAACAAGTGCCAGCAACCGTTGATGGCCACAACAATCACGACCAGCACGAAAAACTTCGGACTGAGAATCGATGACAGGAATGTGTCTCGATTGTCGCCATGGGCTTGCTGCGACTCGGTCAGCGGCGGGACGGGCGCAAGATCGGAGGATCTCGTCGAGAAAACCCAGAC
>JBAXBD010000030.1:0-20124 GCA_037142165.1 Schlesneria sp.
CATCTGGACGTTTGCCGACTTGAGCATCGCATCGACGCCTTCGATCAAGCAGACCAGGCCCTTGCATTCCAACATTCCGAGTGCTTCCATCGTCTTAGCCATCGTCGATTACCTTTGCAGTTCAGGGAGAGAAACAAATCACAGTTTTGATTTTTTTAATTAATGCGTCTTGCAGGCGCATGAGTGAGGCTTAATCAATTCCACCGAAGTCGCCGCAGTCAGGTTGATCGCGTTCCCCTCGTCGGTGTCGAGGTGAACTTCCAGCTTCACTTTCGGGTCGCCACGGACAACCAGATCTTCCAACGTCGTCGTACAACCGGGTGAGACGACTCGTAAGTGCATCATGTCGCCACTTTTGACGCCGTAATATTCCAGGTCGGCCGGACCCATGTGAACGTGACGCATGGCCCGAATAACGCCCGATTTCAATTCGACAACACCGACTGGCCCGACCAGCACACATCCCGGTGTGTCATGATGATCGCCGCTGACGCGAACCGGCGTATCGATTCCCAGCGAGATCGAATCGGTGAAAGCCAGTTCCACTTGTGATGGACGACAAGGACCGAGCACGCGGACTTCGGGCAACATTCGCTTCCGAGGCCCGACAACCATGACCGTTTGCTTTGCCGCGTAAAAGCCGTCCTGGTACAGCCATTTCATTGGCTCGAGTTGAGCACCCGGGCCATAAAGGATTTCCACGTGCTCTTGAGTCAGGTGAACGTGCCGAGCCGAAATATTGACGAGCAACGGATTACGCGCAGGTGCGGCAGCCGATTTCAGCGCGCCGGCGAACCCAAGCTGTTTTTCAAGCACAGATCGAACGACCCGTTCAATGTCAGCCCGATTTAACTCTGTCGGCATTCAATCTTCTCCGTCGACGATACATCGATGACCGTCAGTTCGACTCCAGCCTTCTTAATTACCTGTCGCCAGGCTTCGCTCAAACCTGAATCGACAATCATCCGCGTCGCGCTCGACAACTCGCACAAGAACGTCAACGCAGACCGACCAAACTTACTGCTATCCGCTACGACCCAAACTTCTTCCGCCGCCTTAATCATCCGCCGTTCACATTCAACCAGTAACGTGTTGCTGTTAAACAGCCCCTTCTCCGTGATCCCGCCGGCACTCATGATCACTCGCGGAACATTCAGCTCCGCCAATGACGCTTCGGCCAAGGGCCCCAAGGCCACACCCGTTCGGGGATACAGGTATCCACCGATCAATATCAACTCGACGCTCGATTGCTGCGCCAACAGATTGGCAATCGGCAACGAGTTTGTCACAACTTGCAGGCGTTTACCCACAAGATGCCTAGCCACTTCCAGCGTCGTGGTCCCCCCATCCAGCAAGATCGTTTCACCCGGTTGGATCAGATCCGCGACAGCTTTCCCAATCTTCTCTTTCTCTGTTGTTTCCCGACTTGTTCGCTCTTCAAACGGCGTTAATGACTCGCCGGTATATGCTGCACCACCTCGAGTTCGTCGGATTTGACCGATTCCGTCAAGATATTCCAAATCCCGTCGCACCGTGGATTCACTCGCCCCAAGCTTATTAACAAGCTCTTGTAGCGACACAAACCCATGCTGCTCAATTAGTTGTAATATTTCATCGCGTCTTTGATCGAGGATCATGACCAAGGGCTCTTCCTTGACGAACGTTGGCTGAATTCCTCAGTGTTTAATGTATACTTCCCATCCTAACAATCGCTGTGACTGATTTCAATCAAAACCCGTCAAATTCATTTAACTGGCGACGGAATTGCAAAGTTTTTCAGTTTGGATCGGAAAAGCGAAGCCAATACAAGACCCTGTCGATGCTGTCGACCAACCGGCAGGTGGCAGTTGATGCCGAATCAGCCGAAGTTCGCTTGCCAGAGAATCCTGGTCGCAAAAACCGACATAATTTGCCCAAGTTGCCAAAGCTGTGATCGTTTGGCTTTATTGAATTAGATGGGACTTATGGGACGGCGGAGATCGTCCTTAGACAGTCAAGAGCCGCTGCCAGCGAAAAACACTCGCGAACCTTCGATTTCTAATTTGCCTGACGCGAACATTCGGATCGCCTCGGGTAATGCTTCGCATTCCGCGACAAATACGCGTGCGGCTAATTTTTCAGCCGTATCGTCATCCAGCACGGGGACGGTGAGTTGAAGGATGATCGGCCCGTGATCGTATTCATCGTCCACAAAATGGACGGTGCATCCACTGACTTTACAACCTCGCTTTAGCACCGCCTCGTGAACGTGACTTCCGTGAAAACCCTGTCCGCTGAAGGATGGAATCAACGACGGGTGAATATTCATTATTCGACCCAGAAAATCCGCGGGGATCGTGAGCAGGGCCAGAAAACCACCACAGATCACCAGATCGACCTTTGCCTGACGACACTGGGAAAAAATCTCGGCACTGAACTCGTTAACGGAAGGAAAGGATTTCCGCTGAATCACTTCACATCGCACACCCATGTCTACGGCTCGCGCAATTCCTCCGCAGTCCGGTCGACTGGCGATGACAAGGCTGATTTCAGCATCAAGCTTCTTGTCGCGAATCTTTGCACCAAGATTCGCCAGGGTTGTGCCGCCGCCGGAAATCAGCACCGCAACTCGAATGGGACGGTTCAACGCGGCAGCCAAAGGTCGGTAACGTACCATCTCAGGCGTCCTCGGGTTCAGGCGCGGAATGCTGTAAAAGCGGATTCTGTGCCGGGTGTTCACGGGGAGGAATATGCAGAAAGTCAGGTTCAATCGCCAGCGGTGGAAGTGGCGGCATTTCTTTTCGATTCGTCTGCCAAACCATGTAACAAGTCAACAGGAAACCCATTGTTACGAGTGCGTACCATTCGATTCCCAACGGCTTGTAAACCGACTTATAGTGATGTGGCTTCCATTCGACTTCGCCAGCCAGAATCATCGGAGCCTTGCGAGTCATATCCTGGGCATCGTACCCATACATCTTGAAAAAATAGCCGGTAAATTGAACTTCTTCCTGGATATCGCCATTGACGGGGAGTCGATCGTCTTTGCTTGTGAAAACGACGACGGTCGGTATTCCCTGAGAATCACTCGTATAGACCCAGCCTTCGTAGGCATGTTCAAGGCCCAGCGAATTCTTGCCGAGTTCGAACTTAGTCAGCTTGCGCATGACACCATGAAGCGTGACTGGTCTCCCGCGATAAAAATCCGAATGAGTAAACAAGTCGACGAACTGTGGAAAATCTTCCGGCCGGCGACGTACATAGCCAGGGTTCAACTCTCGACGTTCAGCACGAATTTCAGCGGCGATTTGTTCCTGTCGTCGTCGCGGTACTTCGGACGCCAGCCTCAAAACCCGCAGGTAGGCCTCACGTTCTTCGTAACGAACACCGATCGTGTTGTCTTTCACCGTCTCCATCAAGCGGGGATGTACTGACTGGCCATGATCGAGACTCGGTGGATCTGTGAAATCCAGCAGCAGTTCACGCTGTCGCTGAAGCACCATTTCATCTTCCGTGAGCGGACGACGAGGCTGACTCGCCTGAGTGTCACCTCGCTCCGATACAAAGATCGGATCACGGTCTTGAGCTGTTCCGTAAGTCAACTGCCAGCAAAGTACCAATACCACAACAACAGACAAGATCCCAATTCTTCTGTGCATGCTGACACTCCCGATTCCGTGCGATTCGCGATCGACTCCGCCAACCACGTAGAGCGCATTCTCGTGCGAAGTCCTTGGAATGTCGAGAGTTGTCTCCTCTCCGCGAAGAATTAGTGGAAATGTGGTCTCATTCCGCGTAATCTCCAGTCGGTCAGTTGGCCACAACCTCATTTCAAAGGAGTCCTTCGATGAGTCGACAAGGATTGGCGTTGGTTGCGTTTGCACTGGGAATCGTCGCGGCACCACTGGGTTGGGTTCTGACAAGCAATATTACGACACCTGCCGTTGCCCAGGAGGGTGGCACGGAAGACTTGATCGATATCCAACCAGGGGAACGACAGTCCAAGAAATCTGTCGACAGGCTAAGACAAGAACAGGGGCAAGGACTGGTCGAGATCGACTCCGGTGACGAACGGCCCAATCCTGTGGCCGTCTACCTGGATCTGGCGAAGCAAAAGGCGGAATTGCTGACCCCGGAGGAATTGGCTCATGAGACACAGGCTCTTCGCCGGGAATTGTGGGAACTGCAGGCGACATTGAAGTTGCGTAAAGCTGAACAACAGTTGCAACAATTAATCGACGAGCATCCTGAAAGCAGTGCCGCCCAACGAGCAAAAACGTTACTGGATGGGCTGAGAAATTCGCGTTCAAATTCGACTTTTGAGTCGCGTGAACTGAGTCCCGAACGGGAGGATGAATTGGGACCGGTTCAAAAACCGCGAGTACGTGACCGCGAGATCTTTGACTCCGATCCCAACGGCAACAACGATCCGTTTACCGCTCCTCCGGTTCGACAAAACACTCCATCTGCGAGACCAAATCTAAAACCCGCGCCAAGCCTCAGCCCAAATCGGAGTTAATTCCCAGACATTCGGGTAACAAGAGCTCCGGGGTCCAAAGGAAAGCGAATGCGTTATTCAACGAAGCACCCCAACCATCATTAATGGACCTGTGTTTTAATTTTCATGCCATTTCGCCGCATCGCGATCGTCTTTGAATTCAGCACATTGAACGGCGGCGAGCGTTCGATGCTGGCGGTTTTGGACGGGCTGAAAGCCAATGATTCAAAGATCGAGTTCGTGGCGATCGGGCCCGGCATTGGTCGACTCGCTGACGCCCTTCGAGAACGCCAGATTCCGCTGCACGACTGGTCGCTGAATACCCCTTCCGGAGTGCGTCGCCCGGCGGAGGAAATCGAGAATTCGCTTTGTCAGCTCATCAACTCCATCAAGCCAGATCTGGTGCATGCGAATTCGCTCGCCATGGGACGATTGCTCGGTCGAGTTGCATCGCGCCTGAAAATGCCAACAACAGGGCATCTGCGTGACATTATCAAACTGAGTGTCTCTGCCATCGCGGATCTGAATCGCAACCAGAAACTAGCCGCCGTTTCGGAAGCGACTCGCAACTTTCATGTCGGCCAAGGCTTGGATGGGCATCGACTGGTTGTTGTTCACAATGGAATTGATCTTGATCAATTCCAACCGCGATCTCCCATTGGCTGGCTTCACGCAGAGCTGGGCCTAAATCGCAAAAATTCCCTCGTAGCGTGTATCGGGCAGATTGGCCTGCGTAAGGGACAAGATATACTTGCCGCTGCGGCCCCTGACATTATGAAACAGGCCCCCAATACTCATTTCCTTTTGATCGGCGAACGAACATCACAGAAGGCGGAAAGTATCGAGTTCGAACAAACGATCCGCCACCGTTTTGACGAAGCGGGCCTTTCCAATCACTTGCATCTCCTCGGAAACCGTGAGGATGTCGCTGAAATCATGGGCGAGATCGATCTGCTGGTCCACCCGGCTAACCAGGAACCATTCGGACGAGTTCTCCTGGAAGCCTCAGCCGCTGGAGTACCGATCGTCGCCACCAACGTCGGCGGAACATCCGAAATCGTATTGGACGGCGTCACAGGACGCCTGATTCCACCGAAAGACCCCATCGCCCTGGCCGAATCCGTGATCAAAAGTCTCACCGATAAAACGGAATCTCAGCATTTTCGCCTGGCCGCACGAAAGCGAGCCATTCACGAATTCTCAATTAACGTCGCGGCTCAGAAACTGTCCGCATTCTGGAATGAAATCTTGGAGCAGCAACATGTAAAAAAAGGGTAACTGACATGATAAAAACAATGCGAAAGAACAGAAAAAACGAGATAAAATCAATACTTTTTGGAACACTAATCTGCACTCATCTTCGCCAATAAAAAAATCCAATTCCAAGAAACTACGATTTTTTGTCTGACCGATTTCCGCCTCGCTTCCCTCCTCTTTCCATTCTTCTTATTAGTGTCAATTAGCGAAAATTAGTGTTCCCCTACTCTTTCTCGTCGTTTTCGTTTTCAGCAAAAACCACCCTCCGATTGAAATTACTCAATCGGCTGAATTCCCCAATTCTCAGACTCAGCTTCTGCGTCGACTGGCAAAATCTGCCGATCTGTAACTTCGGCGTTCTAAACCATGCGGCATTGTCGTCCCGGCTTATCCAGTTCCGCGTAATTACCCCCTGGTCGTTCAAGTCGTTCCGTGAATTTCGTCGATAGCGATAATGGATGAGTCTGACGAGAATTCCACTTATGAGTTTTTTGATGGCAAAAGTTGATCGTTGATTGATACTGTTGTTCAGAACAAGAATTCAGGCGGACTTTCATCCGCCAGCTTCAGCGAGTTGATTCGGGGACCGATACCCTCGCTCCCGCTAACTTGACCAAAAATGGATTACGGAGTTCCGTCATGGACGGTCGACTCAGAACGTTGACTTTGATCGCCGGACTGCTGCTGGGGCAGACTTCGGTCTGGGGAGCGACGTTGCCCAAGCCCACACACACGAGCAAAACCAAGTTCCGTATCCCTTTCAAATTCGACGCCGCTGCGCTCAAGAAAATGAGTGCTCGTGAGATTCAACTTCACGTTTCACAAAATCAGGGTGAAACCTGGGAACTCGCTCAAATACTTTTACCCGACGGTGGGAAGTTCGAGTACACGTGTGCGGGTGAGGGTGAATACTGGTTCTCGGTCAAGACTCTTGACGGCCAAGGTCAACTCCATCCGCCGCGTGGTTCTTACGACACCGGCTTAATCGTGGTTGTCGACAATACGACACCCATGCTCGATATGTCAGTGCAACAGACAGACGTGGGGAAAGTTCAACTTCGCTGGCGAGCCAGTGATACGAACCTCGACATCAACACGCTCAAAATCGAATATCTGGCTGCCGACTCCAGGGACTGGCAGCCCCTTGATATTGCTCCCCGTTCACGGGGCGAAACCTCTTGGAAGATTGGAAAAAGCGGCATTGTTTCTGTCAGGGGGAGTATTTCAGACTTAGCAGGCAACGAAGCCACCGCCCGGACTCAAGCCGACGTCGATGCCGCGAACTACCCACCACTGAAGCAGCGGCAGATTCCACAAGGAAAAATCGCAACCAAGCCCGGCAACGATGACGTCGGTCGAGCGACAATCAGCAGCAGCGTCTCAGCCATTTCGATTCCCGATCCTGTCGTAGGCGAGCAAGGGGTCAGCGAGTCGCCGCACAGACTTGTTTCACAACGCAAGCAGACCGTCGAAGCACCTCCGCTGCCGAGTCGCGGAACCAGCCGACAACGATTTGTCACATCGCGTCAGTTTCAAGTCGGTTACAAGCTGGACGACGTCGGCCCATCGGGTGTCAGCGCCGTCGAACTTTTCATTACGGAAGATAACGGACGCAAGTGGTATAAGTATGGCGACGATGTGGATCAGAAGAGCCCCTTCGACGTCGAAGTTCCTCGCGACGGTGTCTATGGGTTTGCGATTCGAGTTCGCAGTGGAGCCGGATTAGCGAGCGATCCCCCTGTCCCGGGCGACCCTCCCTCCATCGTCATCGCCGTTGACCAGACCGCTCCTGAAGTCGAGTTGCTGCCGATTCAACAGGGAAAAGGAGCCAACTTCAACCGACTGATGATTCACTGGAAAGTGAAGGAAGACCACCCGTCTGACAAGCCGGTATCGCTGTATTATGCAGCAAGTCGAACAGGACCGTGGGAACCGATCAGCGGTTGGAAGGAAGACCGAAACGGCGAATACGAATGGATCGTGGGACAGGGAATGCCCTTCCAGTTCTACGTTCGCGTCATGTACCGCGATGCCGCAGGAAACATCGGCAAAGCCGAGACATCACAACCAATCTCGGTTGATCTTTCACGCCCCAGCGCACAGATCATGGACGTCGAAACCCCGATGCTCAACCCGAGATAGATGGTGTTCCGGACGGCGAGGTCCGCCAAGCCAAGGTCTGTCGAAATTCAGGGTGCCACGGTTTTGGAGTCTGCGACAAGGCCGTGGATTCATAATTCGATAACGTCTGCGAAGAGCACAGCCTTACCGAAGACGGTAAGACCGTGCCACTCCTTTTCGCGATGCGTGCACCTATTTCGTGACGGAGCGGGAACTTCGCTCCCGATCCGATTCAAACCGTCAAACGCTGTACGTCACGACTATGCCGACAATTCCGCAATCACCAGCGATCCCATTTCGGCAGTTCCTACGCTGGAACTTCCACCCGACAGGTCAGCCGTTCTGTGACCCTTGGCCAGGACTCGATCGACTGCTTTTTCGATAACAACGGCTTCGTTTTCCAGCTTCAACGAATGACGCAAGAGCATCGCCGCTGCCAGGATCGTCGCCAACGGGTTCGCAATCCCCTTCCCTGCAATGTCCGGTGCTGACCCGTGAATCGGTTCGTACAGGCCGGGCCCGGATGAACCAATCGACGCCGACGGAAGCATCCCCATCGAACCGGGCAGCATCGATCCTTCATCGGTCAGGATGTCTCCGAACAAGTTCTCAGTCACCACCACGTCAAAACTGCGTGGCTTGGAAATCAGGTGCATGGCCATCGCATCGACCAGCACGTTTTCAAACTGCACATCTGGGAATTCGGTCTTCATAACCCGTTCGAAAGTCTTGCGCCACAGTCGCGAAACCTCCAGGACGTTCGCCTTATCAACCGAGGTCACTTTCTTACGTCGACCACGGGCCGCTTCTCCCGCCAGACGAACGATCCGCTCCACTTCATAAGTGCTGTAGACCATCGTGTTATAAGCCGACTCGCCTCCATCAATCGTCTCTTTGCCCGATGGACCGAAATAGATCCCGCCGGTCAGTTCGCGGAAAAACAGGATATCCGTACCGGAAACAATTTCCGTCTTGAGCGGCGATGCCGACACCAGATGCGGCGACACAAAAATCGGACGCAGGTTGGCGAACAGACCGAGTTCCTTGCGGATCTTCAGCAGTCCCGCTTCCGGCCGAGTCTTGGCATTCGGATCGTCCCATTTCGGACCACCAACGGCCCCCAGCAGCACCGCTTGCGATGCTTTGCAGGCTGCGAGTGTTTCATCGGGAAGCGGATTGCCGCACTGGTCAATCGCACAACCTCCGATGGAATGCGTACTGAATCGGAATGTATGTCCGAATCGTTTGCCGATCTCCAGCAACACTCGCTCACCCTGAGCGACGACTTCGGGACCAATACCATCACCAGGCAACAAAACGATATGAGCTTGCACCGCGCATCAACCCTATGAAAAATTCAATGTTTCCAAAAACCACCAATTCGACCGACACACTCTACGGAACAACCGGGATCGGGGAAAGCCTGCGGCGACGTCCAGGATTTTCGATCGCCAAAGAAGCCTGATTTCCATCCTTCAATTTGGTATTATCTTTCTCGGGTAAAATCGACATACGGAATTGAAGCAGGCGCACGGAATAACTCTTCCTCGGAATCGAAGGTGTCAATTGTCGTGAGTCTAAGTTGGAATGCCGAGGCGAATGTCAAAAAAACCGCTCGATCTGACACCATACGAAGCGGACCCAGAAAGTCGTCCAATGACTCTCGGCTTGGCAGATGGGTCATATGTTTATGTTCAAGATACTGAAGGGACAATTCATATACTTCCGGATGGACCGCATCGTCATCCGAGGATTATTGGGTCGGCCAAACCGGTAGATTATGCTGGCGACCTTACGATTGTCTCCGGCCACGTGAAAGACCTGACGAACCTTTCGGGCACGTACCAGTTTGACGATGTCTGTGGTTTACTCAAGGTCGCTGAAGCGATTCAAAAACTCGGTTTCACGTTGTTACCCGGCGCGATCCGCTTCTTCCCAATCGACGGTTCCAGACCTGTTGTGTTACGCTTGAATTGAGGTACGTAATATGCGTTTGATCGTACTTGAGGACAACGCTGATCGGCAAAATGAAATGCAGAGGATTGTGGGCGACCGCATGCCCCAATATTCCTTCGAGTTTTTTAACGATGTTGCAGCGATGATTGAGAGGCTAGATACAACCGGACTGTACGATGTTGCCTTGATATCGCTTGATCACGATCTAGATCTCATTTCAAGTTCCGACGGAAGTCATATCGACCCCGGAACGGGCGTCGATGCCGCCAAATGGTTTGCGATGCAACCGGCACTCGCCCCCCTAATTGTACACACAACAAATACACTCGGTGGTGACCGGATGATGGACATCCTGCTCGAGTGCGGATGGCACTGCAGCCGCATCGTTCCGTATAGTGGCGAGGACTGGATCAATGAATCTTGGTTCCCGCTGGTTCGCAAGCTTGTTGTGGCTCATTGTGCGTCTTTTGGCATGGCAGCGTGTGGCTTACAAATTCTGAAGTGCAATTGGCGAATGGGAAACACCGCAAATCAGGTCCTCACGGAATGTATTCGTGCCGCGAGATATCAACTTGTGGAATCCGCCACGCCCAATTTAATTTCCATACAGCTTTACTATCTCAATTCAGACGATGAGTTCACACAGTTAGTCCCAAAGGATGGTGTACTTGGTCAAATGTTAGGCATTTTTTTGAACCTCACTGTCTTGACAATGGAATTAGAGGACGCAATTGGGACAGGCCCGAAAACTCTTGAAGAATTAAAAGTTTCATCGCAATTCCAGGAAGAATTGAAAACAGCGAACGTTAAGGAGATTCAAATTGATGTCATTCAAGTGCCTGCGGCCGAGCCAATTCAAGCATTGATGGTCAGCACATCCCAATCCGAAAACGCTCCGCTTAATAGCCATCGATCGCAAGAGATATTGTCAGACCTCAAAACGTTGCTTGAATTATCGCTTCTGTACGAATTTCAAAGACCGAAAGAGAAACCAACCTTGACCCGTCCGAAAAAAAAGGTCTAGTATTCCTCAAGATGTACGAAGGAAGGAACAAATGCCACCAGTCAATAAAGACGCCCAGCAAATCGTTCACTCGCGGCCACGCGCTGACAAACTAGCGTTAAAGCGTTTCGGCCAATGGTGGGAATCACTTTTTGTGACACGGGTAGAAGAAAAGACCGTTTCCCAAAAAAATGTAGTGCAGGATGCTGCATAGCAACGGCAAGACTTCGCTTCGATCGTTGCTCATTCGTTTTGAAATCGCGGGGGTCGTTCGCGTAAGAACTCACTACGCGAATCTACTTGCTCGGTTCTATCGGGTTGGAGTTGGCTGCGGTCCCTTTTGCTGATTTTTCATCTGCTTGCCGAGCATGGTTTCGCTAAACCCTTTCAGGTCGGTCCAGAAGGTTCCTTCGCCGGAATAGATCAGGTTCAGTTCGATGTCTTCCGGCAACCCCTGGGCAAAGACCCACTGGTTGTAGGCCTGACCCGAACCAAATGCGTCGACCGCCAGTTGGAATTTTTCCGCTTTCGCTTCTTCCGACAGCGTCTTGGCTTTCGCTTTCGCAGTACCAATCAACACTGTCGCGTCCTTGTCGATTTCAGCGGTCTTGGCAGCAATTGCCGCGACCAGCTTGGTCGTTTCGGCCACCGTTTCAGCGGCAGTCTTCTTCCCCTCGGCCAGCTTGGCAGCGACGAGCTTTTCCGTTTCGACCCGAATCTGTTCGGTTTGAAGCTTCACTTTTTCTTCCGCCTCGCGAAGGTCTGCTTCGGTCATCGCGGTCACCTGCTGCTGCTCGCGAGTGATCTTCAATTCGTCGGCGATGTAGCCCTGTTGAATCGGTACTCGAACATCCTGTGGAATGTAGATATTCCTTACGAGTCCGTACAGCACGCTCAATCCTTTACCGTCGAGCACCTGAGCAAAATCATTCGAGACATCGGTCTGATAGGTCTGTCGAATCTTCCCATCCAGGAATTCCGCCGCCTTCAACTTGCGTCCGTGGTTCTGGCAGATGCTTTCAATCTGCGGCATGACCACCTTGTCCTCGACCGCCTCCTCATCGCCAAATTTCCGGATCAGGTCTGCTGCCTGGTTTGGCATGATTCCCCAGATGGCGGTGAAATCGATACGGATTTGAAATCCATCGTCTGACTTGAACTCGAAACCACTTCCGTCATCCAGTACCGTTGGCTCGCCGCTTTGATCGAGCTTCATCTGACCGTCATCATTGGTCAGTAACTTGGCGATGATACTTTTTTCGCGGTAACCGACATTGACGACGTCAACCTGCTGCTCTTCGCGATTGATTGGATACAGCCCCGGTGGAAGGACACTGTCCTGAATACCTGTGACGGCATTCGTCAGTGGATTGTCGGTCAGGTTTGTAACAACACCGACATACCCAGGCTTGATCAGCACCCAGCCGGATCGCTTGACCTGTCCTTCCGCTTTCTTGACTTCCTCACCCTTGATCAAGGTGACCTCATACGCCTTCGGATTAATGCGATAGCGCCCTGGCCCGAGTAATTTTCGCATCGTACCGCGATATTCCGTCTGACCGATGTCGCCATCGACAAGGAACTGCCCCGCTGCCTGCTTCTTGCCAACCCGGCTGATGACGATGGCAACGCTACCCGGTTCAACGACGACATCCGGAACCTTTTCGCATTCCCAGAAAAGTGGAAAATAGAAATGCCGGCCGGGCCCGACCATCTGAGCGAGAATCCCTTTTTGTTTGGGGTGGCCATAGTCATCGACTTCGGCCAACTGGCCTTCAGGAGCCGCGTCCAGGTCCAGACCCCAGATTGGCAAGGGAGGACCTTTGTACGTCAACAACAGGGAATAGCCGTTATCGACGTACCAGTAACAATAGGTCCATTGAAAAAACTCGTATCCAATGGCCGCTAAGATCGCGGCGGCAAACGCCAACGAAATGAGCGAACGTGAACTTCCTGAACGAACTGACATGGTGGCCTCTTTACTTTGCTTTGCTGACGGATCATTGCTTTGGAACGTCTTTTACAGGCTCTTGCAATGATTCAAATATCTTCATGATCGGGCTGTCGGCGGTGTTGATCATGACTGACCGATAGGCCGACGAAAGTTTCTGATAAAGCACATATTGAGCGTATTGGGCTCCGTTCTTTCCGAACGCTTCGACCGATCGTTTCCAGCCGCTTGCTTCTGCGGCATTGTCCAGCTTGATGACTTGTGCGTCCCCTTCTCCCTTGGAAAGGATCGCCGCCGCTTCATCTTGGGCCGCGTCAAGTTTCAATTTGGCCACCGCCAATTCCTGATTCGCTTTCGTCACGGCGACCTCCTGTTCACGCATCGCATCGGTCGTGAGCTTGACGATCGACTTTTCTGCATTCACCAAAGCTGGCTTTTGCTTGACCAGTTCGGTTTGTTCCGCCAGCTTCATCTCTTCACCTTGTTGAGTGATCTGCTGTTTAAATTTCTGCTGATCCAGCTCCGCCGTCGTCCGCAGACTGATCGGCACGGCGATCTGGCTGGGTGGTTCGATGCGAATGATCAAGGCCTGTACGATCTCGACCCCCAGCTTGTTGCATGAGGCTCGCATCGACGTTTCGAATTCCTTTTGAAACGACATTGCCGTTTCGCCCTGAATGAAATCGCGACCAAGTTTCTTGGCCCCTTCCATACGGCAGATGGCACGGGCATTCGGAAGGATAATTTTACGTACGATCTCTTCGTCGATCAGGTCACCGTTCAGATCTTCGTTGTAAGTGACAAAAACTTCCGCAGCCTTTTCAGGACTGATGTGAAATTCGATGCGGCCATCCAACGAGACCCAGAAACCATCTTTAGAGGGAAACCCCATGTTCTTTTTCTCGGCCAGATTGAACCGTTGACTGCGGCAGTCGACCTGGCTGATCCGGGTGACATACGGATTAATGAAATAGGTCCCCGGATCGAGGGTCCGTTCTTGAACACCTCGTTCTCCTTCTTTCACCAGCAGCTCATTGGGGTCTGCCGGAAACGGACCAGCCAGGTTCGTGACAACCCCCTTAAATCCGGCGGGAATCGTGACAGGCTCATGCTCGGTCTCAACCTTGAAAACATAGGGGTTGATCGCGTAACGACCGGGCTTCAAAACATCCGGCACGATCCCCTTGGTTTTGGCATCGTCGTCGGAACTCATCTGAGCCAGGAATTCGCCGTACGGGAGATCGTCGCCGGTCAGGCTGACCCGCACCCCCAGTTTCCCGGTCTTGATCTCGATCAGAGGTTTGATTTCCCAGTCGTAGTCATACGGGTTGTAAAAGTAACGACCGGTGGTAAGAACTTTCTTTTGCACACCTTTATGCTGTTCATCCGGCGCGACCTCGTCCGAGTTTTTCAGGTCAGTCCCCGTCTTGCGAATGAGCACTGCAAATTGATCCGGCCCGACATCGATCCGGCAGGCGGCATAAATCGACCAGGCAGCAACGGGCAATAAGATCGCGGCGGCAATCAGACCAAGGATTGTTCCCGGATAGCGATCTTGGCGACCCGGGAAAACAGGAATCAGGTCCTGAGACATTTTGGTTACCTTTGGATAAATCACCGCACAAGGAAGTCAGAAAACATCCCGTAAAGTCGGTAATTCTCGCAATGAAAAAACGTTAACACGGCTGAACATCCCTGTTCATCAATTGATGATACAGCACCTTAAGGCGTAAGACAGCGGAATTTGCGTTAACCTCAGGTATTCCGTGCAGATCAAAAATAATGAGCAGCCAGAAGGAAAAATGCGTACTTCTTTCAATACATTCTGACAACAGAACGGACGGATGGATCATCCGGATCAAAAGAAACAGAGATTTTAGTTCGAGGCCACGTGAAAACGATGATCATTTGAAAAGAAATTGGTGTCCTTTATGACACCAATGTGGAATCATCGAGGACGACCGGAATGACGTGCGCGATGAGTCGCTTGGCGCGACTGATCGGCGGAAAATTGCTCATGTCCGTTCTTCGCGATTCTTTTTCATCGCGAAATCGTTGATTTCGGCCAGTGCCGCAAGCTGTATTGAATCACGCTCAACAGGATCTTCGGCCACACACAAATTGACAAGGACTCGCAGAATGTCCAGAAATTCAGCGGCACCGGGAATCGCACCCCCGACCAGACGGGCGCTTTTCCGTTCATTGAGCAACAGACGGGCGACATTCTCGCAAACCGCATCGCTCACCTGCTCTTCCTTCCAGAAGACTCGGGCACGGTCTTCGATGAGAAACTTTTTTGCGGCCTCTGGCTCTTCCGGAAACTCGATTTGCAGGACCAGGCAACGTCGTAAGAACGCGGCGGGAAGCTCACGATCTTCGTTCGTAGTGATGATGACCAGCGGCGGCTTGGCTCCTTTTGGCAACGTGATCGTTTTGCCCAGTTGAGGGATATGGAATCCCTGGTTTCCCAGGCATTCGAGCAGTCCGTTAGGGACCGAAGGGTCCGCCTTGTCGATTTCATCAATCAGGACGACGGGACCAGATCGCGCTTCGAACGAAGGTTTCCAGTCAGGAAATGTGCTGCGACTATCTTTTTGCCGTGCATGCCTGAGAAAGCGCTCGGCTTGCTTATGTGCATCTTGCCAATCGATTGCCTTCCACATCACACCCGGTCGAATGAAGTTCTCTTCCGCCATCGCCTTTTGCCAGTCGATACCACGATCGCTTTGAGCAATAACGGCACTGACCTGTGCCTGAGCCAACCTCGCAACGGCATCGAATGTATAAAATAATTCGTCTCGTTCACTTCGCTTATCGACAACAAAAGGAAGAAATGGGACACCGAGCGAGCATGCAGCGGCCCGAGCCAACTGGCTTTTGCCGATCCCCGGTTCACCGCGAAGCAGTAAAGGCCGCCCTGAAGCAAGAGTTGCCTTGACCGCCCAGATGCTTTTCTGGTCGAACCGATGCGATGTTCCCGGCCACGACTCTTGCGCGGGAATTTCTAATATTTCGCTCAAATCTGGAGAGAACAGGTCGTCGGAAGACATAACGCTTTCGTAGTTCTGTTGATATAAGTCCCTGGAAATCTCATCAAAGTTCTCCCGGGCACCACTGAATCATGGCAAATCGATTTTCAGGATCGTTAATCAAATATTTCAGTACGCCCTGACGAATGAAATAATTCGACAGCAGATGATGCAGCTTCAAATCCTTGCGATTCACTTGTTTGAAATCCTCGTGCTTTTCATTGATATGTAGTAGGGATCGCGCCTTACCGCAATCTAATTCAACCGTTGTCGGATATTTTCGACGCAGCCTTCAACATCATCGAGACCAAACATGACCAAAGGAAGACTGGAAGCCTTCAGCGACGGAGTGATCGCCATCATCATCACGATCATGGCATTGGAACTGAAAGTACCGAGGGGGGCCGAGTTGTCGGCCTTGTGGCCGCTGATCCCCGTCTTTTTCAGTTACGTTCTCAGTTTTCTCTTTATTGGGATTTACTGGAACAATCACCATCACCTGATGCAGGCAGCCAAAGCGGTGAATGGCCAGGTTCTCTGGGCCAATCTCCATTTACTGTTCTGGCTGTCGTTGATTCCGTTTACGACGGGATGGATGGGGCAAAACGACTTCGCCCCCTGGCCAGTGGCACTCTATGGAGTCGTCCTCTTGCTTGCTGGATGCTCGTATACGCTACTGGTCCGATCGCTGGTGACTCATCACGGGCAGGAATCGCTGGTGGCGACCGCCATCGGAAGTGATCTGAAAGGAAACTTATCCCTGTTGATTTACGCGATTGGGATTCCTTTTTCTTTTGTGAGTTCTTGGATCGCCTGTGCGCTGTATATTGTGGTGGCAATGATCTGGTTGATTCCCGATCCTCGGATTGAGAAGTCGTTCACACCCGAAACGAAATGAGGGATGATCAAACATGTCCGCAATTTATTTAACAGAAGACGATGTCGCCTGGCTGCTGGATATGGACTCGGCGATCGAGTGTGTTGAGGAAGCCTTCCGCCAGTGGGCGTTTGGAAAGGCCGAGAATCAACCTCGACGACGAGCCAATGCCAAAGGGGCAACAATCCATGTTCTGTCGGCCGGGGCCGAATACCTGGGATATGTCGGATACAAGTCTTACGTCACGACTCGAGCAGGTGCCCGGTTTCAGTTCTTGCTGTCCGAAGCCGAGCACGGCCAGCCGGTGGCGATGATCGAAGCCAATTTGCTGGGTCAGATGCGTACGGGGGCTGCGTCAGGTGTCGCGACCAGATATATGGCTCGGCCCGATGCTCGGGTGGTGGGATGCTTCGGAACCGGTTTTCAGGCCCGGTCTCAGTTGAAAGCGATCTGCAGCGTCAGACGAATCGAACGGGTTGAAGTTTACAGCCGCAACGACGACCGTCGCCGGGCGTTCGCTGATGAGATGGCTGAGTACTGCAACGTGCCGACCGTGGCGGTTCATTCGCCAGACGAAGCGGCTGCTGAGAAAGACATTGTGATTTGTGCAACAACCAGTAAGTCACCGCTGTTTGACGGACATGTGCTTGATGAGGGGACGCATGTCAACGCGGTCGGCAGTAACTATTTATCGAAGGCCGAAATCGATGTGACGACGATTCGCCGTGCGGATCATGTCGTCTGTGACAGCCTTGAAGCGTGTCAGCTTGAGGCGGGTGACTTTGTCCCCGCGATTGAAGACGGCAGCCTCGATTGGCCTCGCGTTCATGAATTGTCGGATGTGGTGGTTGGTCGAGAAACGGGGCGTGCCCTTCCGGAAGACATCACGCTATTCAAGTCGGTCGGATTAGGTTTGGAAGATCTCGCAGTGGCCGTTCGGATTTTCGAACGGGCGAAAGACGAGGGCTTAGGTCGGCCGCTTCCGTTCTGATCAATCATTGTTGATCGATCGTCATGAAATGAAGACGACCTGCTTCTCGTTCGATTTGGCGTTGAGGGATGCCTTTCTGCGGGAAACCGATATTGCCAGGGAAACCAGGTGACGCGCTTCAGAATCCCGAAATCGGGAACGCGAGAGGTGCGTTGGACCGGCTAATAGTGGCATTTTGGCCGTTTTCTAAGCTTATTTTGCCTGGTTTGATGTCAATTGCCTTTCGGACCAGAAAAAAGGCGTAAGTGAGTCGGTTGGATGGCACGAAGAATTTTTCAAGAATTTTTTCGAAAAGGGGAGTTTTCGTGGCGCGCAGCGATTCATTTTGTTAGCATTTCGACCCGCCGGAGCAACCGATGCTCGGACGTCTCGCAACGAAAGAAAGGATGCTATCAATGCGAACTTTGCCTCGATCTCAGCCGTCTCTACCGATGGCTGCCCTGCTGTCCCATTTAGCGAGGAGCCAAAAGATGGTCCCGCAATTGAATTGTTGGGGGCGCTTTTCGGAGGGTGACTGTTGATCGCAGCGCCAAGTTCGTGTGAGATGGATAGTTTGTTGGTCAGCTCGTTCGATGGAACCGATGGCTGGCCGTTGGACATGAGGACTGCTGAGCGTTTGTCAGTTGTTGACGAACCGGCGAATAATTCTCAGGAAGTAATTTTGTTTCACGAATGCCTACCCGCACAGGCTATAATCACAGGGACGTGAACGAATCACAGGAGGTTTGACCCATGCATCGCTTCAGCCCGGAATTTGCCAAGTTGCTAGACGCCTGCCGCGCCAAGGGGTACGCCACGTACCAATTGGTTGATAAGTATCTCCCTGATGAGGGAGGCGATCCCAACATGGTTCCCGAGTTGATCATCGCTTTAGAAGATCTTGGTCTCGATATTGTTGACGAGCCCGATCCAAACGATCAGCCAAAGTACGAAGCCATTCCCGAATCGATGATGGAACCAGAAACCCCATCGTCGTCGCGCGATCCGATCCGGATGTATCTCAGCCAGATGGGACATATTCCTCTGTTGTCGCGTGAGAAGGAGATTTTCCTCGCCAAGCAGATCGAGATCGCACGCAAATGGTTCCGACGCAAAATTGCCGAATCAGATTTTGCCATCGGACTGGTTGTCGACACAATCGAAAAAGTCTGTCGCAACGAGTTGCCGTTCGAGCGAACGCTGCGAACGAGCGAAACAGAAAATTTGCGTAAAGAGCAGATCCAGGGACGTATTCCCGTCAATCTTCCCACGATCAAACGGCTGTTGGAAGAAAACAAAGTCGACTGGGAAGCCCAGAAGGCTGCAAAGACAAAGCCAGAACTGGCAGCGATCAAGCTGAAGATGAAGAACCGTCGACGTAAGCTGGCCTGGTTGTGCGAAGAACTGAGCGTCCGAACCCAGCGAGTTCAACCGATTATGCGTCGGATGGAACAGATTGGGAAACGAATTCAGGAACTGCAACTTCAGATCCAGAAGCTTTCGGAACGTCGAACAGTCGCGGCAGCGAACGAGACCGAAATTCTACGTCGTGAGCTGAATGACCTGACCGAACTTGTCCTGGAAACGCCTGCCGATTTCTGTGACCGGATGCGGCGAATCATGGCCAAGTTTGACGCGTGGACTCGCGGCAAGCAGCAATTGTCTGGCGGTAACCTCCGTCTGGTGGTTTCGATTGCCAAGAAGTATCGAAACCGGGGACTCAGCTTTCTGGACCTGATCCAGGAAGGAAACGCCGGTTTGATGCGCGGTGTGGAAAAGTACGAGTATCGACGTGGATACAAGTTCTCGACTTACGCGACGTGGTGGATTCGTCAGGCGATCACTCGAGCCGTAGCCGATCATGCTCGAACGATTCGTATTCCAGTCCATATGTTCCAGTGCATTTCGCAGTTGAAAGCGAAGAGCGAACAGATTCGACAGGAAACCGGTCGCGATCCAAGCATGGAAGAACTGGCGGAAGCCGTTGGCATGTCTCTGGAAGAAACCGAACGAATCATGAAGACCTGGAAGCATCCAGTCAGTCTGGATACTCCGGTCGGCGAAAGCGAAGATGGTTCGTTTGGCGATTTCCTTCAGGACGACAACGAGTCGAATCCTGCCGAATCAGCCATGCAGGAAATGTTGCGAGACAAGATCGAAGTCGTGCTTCGTAGCTTGACGTATCGCGAACGCGAAATCATCAAGTTGCGATACGGTCTCGGTGATGGATACAGCTATACGCTGGAAGAGACCGGTCGAATTTTCAAAGTGACTCGCGAACGTATTCGTCAAATCGAATCGAAAGCCTTGCGAAAGCTGCAACACGAAACGCGAGCAAATCACCTTCGTGGATTTGTCGATTCCACAGATGATGAGCCTCTACCACCGCCTGAAGTCAGTGACGATTCAAGCGTGGAAGAAAGCGATGAAGTGTTCGCCGTAGCCGGTTGAACGGATTTGCCATACCGACATCTGTTTGGGTT
>JBAXBD010000031.1:0-19472 GCA_037142165.1 Schlesneria sp.
ATACCCTGTCGTTCTGGAAATCGAACCGAACGACAGCTTTCGTCAGGCTCAGCCGATTGCCGTGCCTCAGATCGTCGATGGTCAGATTCACTCCGACCGAAACGTCGACATTTATTCATTTGAACTGGCTGAAGAGCGAAGGATGACGGTGGAAGTCATTGCCCGCCGTCAGGGATCTGGGCTCGACAGCTTGCTGACGCTATTTGGTTCCAAAAAAGAAATTATCACGACGAGTGACGATGCCGAGTTGACTGATTCGCGAATTGAAGTTGTACTCGCTGCGGGAAAATATTTTATCGTTGTTCAGGACGCACACGATCACGGCGGGCCGGCGCACCCTTATCGGCTTGTCGTCGGAGATTGAAATCGGTTTCACGAAGATTGAGGATGCCATGCACAGAACGAATTTGCCTTGTTCTGGACCATTGTTGCGACGCGACTTCCTGAAGTTCGGGTCATTGGGACTCGGTGGGGGACTCGTGTCCAACCTGCTGGGGCAACGTGCGGCAGCAAAGGAACTGGGACGTTCTTCGCCGGATACATCTGTCATTTTTCTGTGGTTGCCCGGTGGTCCGCCTCATATGGAAACATACGATATGAAGCCGGAAGCCCCGGCAGAATATCGGGGTGACTTCAGACCGATTCAGACGGCGATCCCTGGCCTGGACGTCTGCGAACATTTACCGCTGCATGCTCGGGTTGCTGATAAGTTTTCATTGATTCGTTCGATCTCTCATACGTATGCGGGTCACGGCGATGGCATGAAGCATCTGCTGACAGGCCGTGAACCAGGGACACCAGAGGATTTCGTCACGATTCATCCGATGGTCGGATCGATGGTTTCCAAGTGCCGGGAAGATGTCCATCGTGGAGTTCCGAACTACGTCACCGTTACGGACCCCGGTCGTGAAGGGATCGATGTTTACGGGTTTGGTTCTGCCTACCTCGGACCATCGACTCTTCCGTTCATTTTTGCTGGTGATCCCAGCGATCCAAAATTCCATGTTCCGAATCTGGCACTGCTACCGCAGATTGCTGATCGGATGCCGGAACGACTGCGGTTGCTCGATGGTCTCGGTCGATCGTCTGCTTCGCGCGATTCGACGACGCAGATGTCCAGCATGAGCTTCGCTCGATCACAGGCACTGGAACTGTTGCAAAGCTCGGCCGCTCATAAGGCCTTCGACATCGGGACCGAGTCACCCAAGTTGCGGGAACGGTACGGCATGCATGCGTGGGGCCAGCGCTGCCTGCTGGCTCGACGACTGGTTGAACATGGAGCCAGTTTCGTAACCATGGTGCTGGAGAATCCCTATCAATCAGGGCTGCCGGCTTATAACGCCGGGACTTACAACTGGGATTCTCATGCCGTGAACTGTCATATTTTCAATGACTTGAAACAGCGTCTTCCGATCTATGACAGATGCGTTTCGGCATTGATCGAAGACTTGTATGCTCGGGGACTGGATCAGAAAGTGATGCTGGTGGTCACGGGTGAGTTTGGTCGAACTCCGAGAATCGAGAATCAGGTGGGGACGCAAACTGGTGTCAAGCAGCCGGGGCGCGACCATTGGCCAAACGCGATGTCGGTGCTGATTTCGGGCGGGGGATTACGGACTGGCCAGGTGGTTGGGTCAACCAATAGCAAGGGTGAAGTCCCCAAGGACCGTCCACTACGACCGACGGATCTCTGGGCGACCGTGTTTCAGCATTTGGGCATCAACTGGTCTGATACAAGCTTCCTGGATTACAGCGGACGGCCGCAACCGATACTTCCATCTGGCGAGCCAATCAGAGAATTGATTTAGAACAAAGGGCTGCACGACATGGATCGCCTGAAGAATAAAGTTGCTGTGATTACGGGAGGTGGAGCTGGCATTGGCCGGGCCACGTGTGAACTGTTTGCGGAGGAAGGGGCGATCGTCGTCGTTGCGGAACGAGATGAATCGAACGGGCGAAGCGTTGCCGAAGGGATTGTCAGCCGAGGTGGGCGAGCGATGTTCATTCACTGTGATGTCGCCAGTGAAGCAAGTATTCAGGCGATGGCAGACGCCACCGGCAAGGCATACGGACGGCTTGATATTCTCGTGAACAATGCTGCGGTGTTCGTATTGAAGGGGATCGACGCATCGGTTGAAGAGTGGCGTGAAATCCTCGACATCAACGTGGTCGGCCCGGCCCTGTGCGCCAAGCATTGTGTTCCCATTATGCGGCGAGGCGGAAGTGGTGCGATTGTGAATCTGGCCTCGATTTCGAGCGTGATTGCTCAGCCGGAAATGGTGACGTACAACGCGACCAAGGCGGCGATTGCCAACATGACCCGATGTATGGCGATGGACCTCGCGAAAGACAACATTCGTGTCAACGCAGTTGGGCCGGGATCTGTCTGGACACAGATTGTTGAGCGGTTGACGTCCGAAAAAGGGATGGATCGCAAAGCGGCCGATGCCGATGCGGAATGGGGTGGTGCTCATCTGCTGAAGAGGCTCGCCGATCCGCGTGAGATCGCCTTCCCGATCCTGTTCCTGGCTTCGGATGAAGCATCGTTTGTGACCGGTTCGTTATTAATGGTCGATGGAGGTTACACAGCGTGTTGAAACCAAGCTGTTGTTTCGCAGTATTCGTTCTTGAACGAGGTATGGCTGCGTAAGCTTGGATGTCTGTAGCGATTGATCGAGTTTTCGAGCGCGACGTTACTCCAGTATTTTTTTGCGTGACAGAGTTGGAGGTTACATTGATGGCTCTTATACCGAGCAATAATGTCAACGACGTTCAGTAGTTGACGCATTTCGAAGGCTGATCGGTGAACGCGAAGGCAGATGGCAATCCGTTGGTGCCCTGACTAAGATCCTTGTGCGCTCTCACTTTAAGGCGACTAACGGCGGTTTTTCAAAGAATGATTGAATACAACAGATACAGTTGGTGGAAAACAGCGTTTTCATGGCGAGGGACAGCATTATCGAGGATCTTTGGACGGGTCCTTGTTTTTACGCTTTATGCCGCAACGGTCCAGCTTGCATATAACGCTGGCGTCGGTTTTGGGCTTTTCGAGCATGTCTTCGGAATTGATCCGGTTGCGCACTCGGTACTTGGTTCACTCCTTGGTTTTCTGATCGTGTTTCGGATGAATGCGTCGAACGCCAGATACTGGGAGGGACGGAGCAGTTGGGGACAGATCATCAATTCCAGTCGAAACCTTGTTCGCACCGGCAGTGAATACAGTAAAGACGGTCAAGAACTTGCCGGACTTGTGACGGGTTACGCGATCTGTCTTAGAAGATCACTGCAGGGATTACGCGGATCTGAAGACACCGAACTCTACTTGACCGAAGAGGTGAGGAAGTCTGTTGATTCATTTGGCAACTCACCGACGGCCGTCACCGCAGCAATTTCCACATGGATCGCAGACCAGTACCGTGCTGGAATTTTCAATGAAGTGATTGTTCGCCAACTTGAAGAACAATTGTCGAAAATTGTTGATTCGCAGGGAGCGTGTGAGAAAATACAGAAGACCCCTCTTCCCTTCGTGTACGTCGTCATGGTCAAACAACTGATCGTCGCTTATCTTTTGACGCTGCCGGCGGTCTTGTGTGAACGATGCGGGTGGTGGTCACCGTTGTTAATGGCTGTTGTGTCGCTTGGTCTGTTTGGCATGGAAGAGGCCAGCGTGGAAATCGAGGACCCGTTCGGGACGGACGATAATTGTCTTGATATGCAAGCTTTTACTCTGACGATCGCACGCGACGCCGGTCAACTGGCCCGACTTGCCACGAAACGTTCGATGAAAGTCCAGCCGACTGCCAGTGAGTCAGCACCTGATTTACACCCCGATTCGGCCAATCCGTACCAGTTGGTTCAATAACAGGAGTCCGTTATGTCCAGTTCCAATTCATTCATGTGGATGCTGGCCTTGCTGGTCGCAATCACAGATCCTGTGAAGGGTGCTGAGGCGATATCGCAAACCGACGGTCGAGTGATACCTGAATTTCAATTGATCGACGCTGCAGGAAACGTGACGAAAGTCGCGGCACAAACGAAGAAACAACTGACTGTGGTTTGCTTTCTCGGTACGGAATGTCCGCTTGCACGATACTACGGTCCGCGTTTAAGCGGCATCGCATCTGAGTATGCATCGAAGAATGTCCGGTTTATTGGCGTGAACAGTAACTCGCAAGACTCTCTTGATGACGTCGCGGCTTTTTCCAAAGAGTTTGGAATTTCGTTTCCGATCCTCAAAGATCCTGGAAACACAATTGCGGACTTGTTTGGTGCCCGTCATATGGCTGAAGTTTTTTTACTGGATCAATCAATGATCGTCCGCTATTGCGGACGAGTCGATGACCAGTACCAGCCGGGAGTGATTCGCGGGCAACCGACACGGAACGACCTGCGGATCGCATTGGATCAGCTATTGGAGGGCAAGACGGTCAGTGTTTCACGCACTGAGACGACGGGCTGCTTGATTGGCAGAATCAAAACACCGGTCAAGGCTTCGGAATCGACTGCGGAAGTCACGTTTTGTAAGCAGGTGTCGCGGATCTTGAACCAGCATTGTGTCGAGTGTCATCGCCCTGGCGAGATCGGCCCGTTCTCGTTGACTGACTATGACGAGATCACAGGTTGGGGCGAAACCATTATCGAGACCGTGGATGCCGGCCGTATGCCTCCCTGGCACGCAAACCCTAAGTACGGGACGTTTCATAATTCTCGGCAGATGCCCGAATCCGATAAGCAGCTGCTTCGAGACTGGGTGAAAGGGGGTATGACGTACGGCGAGAAGTCGGATTTACCCAAACCACAGGATTATCAATCTGGCTGGCAACTCGCTCGCCAGCCGGATCTGGTGTTGAAGATGCGCGACAGACCGTTCCAGGTTCCGGCGACGGGGACCGTTGAATATCAGTATTTTGTTGTCGATCCTCACTTTGAAGAAGACCGCTGGGTGTCTGGTTCACAAGTGATTCCGGAAAATCGTCCGACGGTACACCATTGTATTGTCTTTGTAAGACCACCCGATGGAACAGACGTCCGTGGGGTGGGGTATCTGACGGGTTATGTCCCCGGTCAACGCATTTCAAGTTTCCCCTCAGGATACGCAAGAAAAGTCCCTGCAGGTTCCAAGTTTGTCTTTCAGATGCACTACACTCCAAATGGCGTTGAGCAAACGGATCTGACTCAAATTGGGATGACATTCATTCCAGAATCAGAAGTGACCCACGAGGTCTTTACTCTGATTGGGATTGATCAGGATTTTGAAATTCCCCCGCAGGTACCGGACTTCCCCGTGCATGGAAAAGTTGGCTGGTTTCCAAAGCGTGCTGAGTTGCTCGCCATCGTTCCTCACATGCATGTCCGGGGGAAAGGGTTTCAGGTCACGAGTGTCGCAGGGGAACAGTCGGAGATCCTGCTCGATGTACCACGGTACGATTTCAACTGGCAGCATGTGTATGAGTTGTCGAAGCCGATGAAGCTTGATCAGATCGAGACGTTGGAGTTCACGGCAAGATTCGATAACTCGGAAAACAATCCGGCCAACCCCGATCCATCTCAGACAGTGACCTGGGGTGATCAGACGTGGGAAGAAATGGCGGTCGCATTTTTTGAAGTCTCTGAACCCCGCGACGGTTCGACCGAGCCAGAGCCGCAGCGGAACAAGCAGAGATTGATTCTGAAGGACATGCAAAAGGACGAAATGCCATCGACCGAGGTTTTTGTTAACGACTTCTTCCAGAAGTTTGACAAGAACCGCGATGATGTCGTGGAACCCCACGAAACGTCGTTGGCTTTTCGCAAGTTTGGATTTCGTAATTACGATGAAGATCGTGACGGAAAGTTGAGTCGAGACGAAATTCGGTCGGCGGCACAACGACGGCAGAAACGGTAAACTGGGATTCGTCAGTTTGTTGTCGTGACCCGCGATTGATTCGATTCAAAACCGCATCGGAAAAACGTTTGTCGATTTCACATAACTTTGGCCGTTCTACCGCCTGGATTGTTGATCGTCCGATCTGGTCCATCCTGTTGCTGATTCTGATCAGTTTGATTGCCCTTGTTGGCTACTTCGATCCAGATCGTGTCAGAAACATTTTTGTACTTCCGGCTGTAACGGAAGCCGTTACCGAACCAACGGTGAAAGAAACGAAGGAGGAACCGAAACCGGTCAAGAAGCCAAGGCCAGATGTTGAGGCATTAGACCTGACCCGTTCCGACGCAATTCTGGTGATTGAGTCTGACGACGTCTTTACTCCGGCTGGTGCCGACGCATTGCGGCAGATGGTGAAGTCACTGGAGTCATTGCCGTATATCCGAAGTGTCCTGTGGATGGATCGTGTTCCCCCATTAAATATCTTTGGGTTGCGAGAGCCTCTCTTTCCAAAATCGAAAGCCTCTGCGGCACGCTTTTCAGCCGCAAAAGAACATGCTCTCAATAATCCCCTCGTGAAGGGACAACTGCTGTCTCCTGACGGTCGAACACTGATCGTTCTGGTCAACTTCGACTGGCTTTACGTGACCAACGATGAGGATTGCACAACGAACCTGAAAAAGACCGCACTCGCTGCCTTGTCTGAAAACCCCGATGTGCATTTCACCGTTGGGGTGACTGGGAATGTTCCCATTCGATTAACGATGGAGCAGACGCACGAAAGGAATAATCTCAAGTTCCGGATTATTGGATATGGTGTCGTCCTGATCATGGCTGCGATCCTGTTTCGAGGGATCGTATCTGTCGTGATTGTGTCACTTGGCCCTGCACTCGGTATCTTCTGGACGATCGGTTTTTTGAACTTTTTCAAATTGCAAGACAACCCTTTTAACGATGTGGTCCTGCCGGTCATGCTCAGCCTGGTAGGACTGGCCGACGGCGTGCACATGATGGTTCAGATTCGAAGATTTCATGCATCAGGGATGAATGAACGAGTTGCCGCGAAAGCCGGACTAGAAGAAGTGGGACTCGCATGCTTTCTAACGTCGATCACGACCAGTATTGGCTTCTGGTCGCTTTCACTGGCTCAGCATGTCATCGTGCGGGAATTTGGCTGGAGTTGTGTGCTGGGAGTGTTACTGACCGTCATCGCAATTTTACTGGTGATCCCAATCGCCTATTTTTCCCCTCCTGCGACATTTTTTAGAAGAATTTTCAGTCGAAAAATCTTCGGTATTCGTCTGGAACCGACAGGGCAGCAAGAGGGGCTAATCGAGAAACATCTGCACCGGGTCACGGCGCTTGTTGACCTGGTTTTAAGGCGTCCGAAACCTGTGGCGTGGATCGGTATCGCAGTCACCCTGGCTTGTGCTGCCATTGCTTTACAACTCAGACCGGATGAACGACGGTCGAGCTTTTTACCCGAGGGGAAGGAGGCAACCAAGACACTGCATCAGATGGACCGAGCCATGGGAGGTCTCGAGTTTTCTGAAGTTCAGATTCGCTGGTCGGATAAAATACCGTCGGACTCGCCAGAAGTTTTGAAAGTCATTGTCCAGGTCGACGACTTATTAAAGTCAGAACCGCTGATAGGAACGCCGATCTCGATCCGCAGTCTGCTCGATGCCCTTCCCGGTGACAGCCCGACCGTCGAGCGTGCCTCGATGATCGAATTGTTACCACCTCCCCTGAAGCGAGCGTTTTATCAACCAGAAGGCCAATACGCGAACGTGACATTTCGCGTGCTGGATATCGGGATTGCCCAGTACAGCCCTGTCTTTCAGCGAGTCGAGGCAGAGCTGACAAAACTGATGGTTGAGCACCCGGAGTTCAAGCTGAATCTTACCGGATCGGCGATCTGGCGTTGGCGTGATCTTTATCGAATTGCTTTGGATCTTGGTTCAAGTCTTGGAAGCGAGACGATCATCATCATCTGTGTGCTGGGCGTTGTTTTCCGGTCGGTCCGTTTAGGACTGATCGCGATGATCCCGAATATTTTTCCGCTCGTGATTTGTGCAACATGGATGGTCTTCACCAATCAACCACTCGAGATTGTCACCGTGTGCTGTTTTACGATTTGTCTCGGTATTGCCGTGGACGATACGATTCATTTCCTGACCCGGTTCCAGGAAGAGTTGCCACGTTCAACAAGCCGGAAGCAGGCGATTCGTGCAACGTTCGAGGCGGTAGGAACATCAATGCTGATGACGACCATGGTTCTTGTAGCGGGTTTCACGACAGTCACGTTCAGTGATATGCGGGACCAGCGTATTTTTGCCAGCATGGGGGTCATGACAATGCTGACCGCCATGATCGGCGATCTTGTGATCCTGCCGGCCATCCTCGCACTGTATGCCCTCCCCGCCCCCGGGGAAATTGATGACACTCAAAAAGTCGAAAAAGATTGAGCAATGGGAGCACTATGAGCGAATCATTCGTAGGTAGCCAAGTTCGGGTCATTGACTCGCATACCGGTGGTGAACCGACTCGCGTTGTGATTGAAGGTGCTCCCGATCTCGGAAGCGGTTCAATGGCGGACCGGCGGATTCGGTTTCGGGATTCGTTCGATTCGTTCCGGTCGGCAGTTGTGAATGAGCCACGCGGTTCAGATGTGATCGTTGGCGCTCTTGTTTGTGAACCTGTTGATTCGACGTGTGTTGCTGGCGTTCTGTTCTTCAACAATGTCGGACCACTCTGGATGTGCGGCCACGGAACAATTGGCTTAGGAGTAACGCTCGGGCATCTTGGGCGAATCGGTAAGGGAACTCATCGTTTCGACACGGCGGTTGGTCCAGTGACTATCGATTACGACGGCGCGAACCGCGTCAGTTTTGAGAATGTCCACAGTTACCGGTTTGCCAAAAATGTCTCAGTCAATGTTGAAGGCCTGGGAACGGTTATCGGAGACATTGCTTGGGGAGGAAACTGGTTCTTTCTGGTCGATGCAGAAATGCTAAAAACCAACCGACAGAATTTGCCTTGTGACATAACAAGTAAGCCTTTCGGTACAGCGGATATCGAAGGCTTGACGGATATCGCCTGGCGGATTCGGCAATCATTGGAACAGAACGGCATCAAGGGGGCCGATGGTGGTGAGATAGACCACATCGAATTGTTCGGCCCACCCGGCGATCCCAAAAATCACAGCCGCAACTTTGTTCTTTGTCCGGGCCGTGCCTATGATCGATCGCCTTGTGGCACGGGGACATCGGCGAAGCTCGCCTGTCTTTTTGAAGACGGCAATTTGAAACCGGGCGATGTCTGGAGGCAAGAGAGTATTATTGGAAGTGTTTTCGAGGGTTCGATTCGTCTTGATGCTGATAAGATGATTCCAAGAATTACCGGTACAGCCTATATCACGGCCGAAGCGACATTGATACTCGATCCTTCTGACCCGTTCCGGGTGGGAATACGTTCGCAGCACTGCTATTAAAAAACGCCGTATCAATTAAAGTTACCAAATACTTTACGAAGGTTTGACAGCCAAGGAGACAATGAGTTGAGTCAGCGAGCGGTCGTTATCGGTGGCGGTGTGATCGGAGCAGCGAGTGCTTACTACCTCAACCAATCTGGTTGGCAAGTCACTATTGTCGAGCAGAAAGGATTTGGCAGTGGTGCCGCGCATGGGAATTGCGGCTATGTTTGCCCCAGTCATATTTTGCCGCTTCCCCAACCTGGAGTGATGGGCAAAACGCTGAAGGCGATGGTAAGTCCCAATTCCCCCTTTTCGATCAAACCGCGATTCGATCTGGCGCTTTGGAGTTGGCTTCTTCAATTCGCTCGTTATTGCAACGAGAAAGATATGCTTGCTACAGGTGTCACACTGCAGCGAATGCTCAATTCTTCAAAAGCATTGTACGAAGAACTCTTCGCAAATGAACCCATTGACGCTGAATGGCAGGAGTCGGGTATTCTCTACCCGTTTCGTCACGAGGCCGGTATGGAACATTTTGCCGAGAACAACAAATTCCTGCGCGAGCATTTCAACCATGGAGCGGACCGATACGATGGCGAAGAGGTTGTCAAACTCGAACCCGCCTTGAAGTCAGGGTTGGCCGGGGGCTGGCACTTTCCTGGAGATGCGCATCTTCGTCCTGACAAGTTGATGTCATCCTGGAAGACGCTGCTCGAGTCACGGGGAGTGACGATCCTCGAATTTCATCAATTCCAAGGGTTTTCGAATGGAAAAAGTCCTCGTGCCACCGGCGCGGTCACATCGAAAGGGAATGTCGAAGCCGATGCCTTCGTGGTTGCGACTGGTGCATGGACCCCGTTGTTGAATCAGCACCTCGGATGTAAAGTTCCGATTCAGCCAGGGAAGGGTTATTCGATGACGATGGCTCGGCCGAAACTGTGTCCCAAGATGCCGTTAATCTTTGAGGAGCATCGAGTCGCCGTGACCCCCTGGCCTTCGGGATACCGTCTCGGCTCGATCATGGAGTTTGCCGGGTATGACGAAACAATCAACCCGAAACGAATCGAGATGTTACGAAACGGTGCCAGTCACTATCTTCATGAACCAACCGCTGAGCCAGTCGTTGAACAATGGTACGGGTGGAGACCGATGACGCCCGATAGTCTTCCGATCATTGACCGCAGTCCGGCGATGGAGAATGTCTTCATCGCAGCGGGCCACAATATGATCGGAGTCTCGATGGCCACCGCAACTGGAAAGTTGATCTCCGAACTACTGAACGGGACTCCAACACATATTCCTGTTGAACCGATGTCGGTCAAACGCTTTTGAGAGCCGAAATGTCCTATCACTTTGTCGCTAAGCATCGGGTTGAATTCTTCGAAACGGATCTCGCCGGGATCGTTCATTTCGCGAATTTTTATCGATATATGGAACAGGCCGAGCACTCGTTATTTCGGTCACTTGGACTAATAATCCATGGAAATCTGGCTGACGGAACCGTGTTTGGATGGCCTCGCGTGTCGGCCACGTGTTCATTCAAGTCACCGGCGTATTATGGAGACGAGTTAGAAATCGGGATCACCATTCAGCGGCTGACTCAGCGATCACTGACGACCTCGTATGACATTCAACGGGGTGGCATTCTGCTGGCTGTCGGCGAAATGAAGACTGCTTACTGCGTAATTCCGATGGGAGCGAGACTTGAATCCGCCGAGATCCCTTCCGATTATTTTGATCGCCTGACAGAGCTTCAACTGTCAGCGGACTCGAAATGAAAAACCTTGATAACCCCAGAGGCTTAGTTTGAAGACAGATATCGAACGCTGAGAAAGAGTGGCAAGATCAACAGATTCCGCCTCGAACTTTATCTCACCAATGGATCGCAATGAGCGTTATAAGGTACCCTTTGACGAGGGAACTCCCGTCTGACGAGGATCGACTGTCGTGGCCTGTCGAAGTGCACGGGCCGTCGCCTTGAACAGCGCCTCGGCGATGTGGTGGCTATTCGTTCCGTGGTGCAGCACAAGATGAAGATTCATTAGTGCGTTGGAAGCGATCGCCTGCCAGAACTCTTCGATCAGTTCGGTATCGAAATTGCCGATTTTCTCGGTCGGAAATTCGACTTTGTAAATGAACTTGATACGACCACTGAGGTCGAGGGCCGATGTCACGAGCGTCTCTTCCATTGGCAAAGTCATTGAACCATATCGCGCCAGACCATGCTTATCACCGGCAGCCTGGGCAATCGCTTTCCCAAGACATATGCCGACATCTTCCGTCGTATGATGCGCGTCGATTTGCAGGTCTCCGATGGCTGCAACCTCAAGATCGAACATTCCATGTTTTGCGAACAGCGTCAGCATGTGATCGAGAAAACCGACTCCGGTGACGATCTTCGCTGCACCAGTTCCATGCAGGTTGAAGACAAGCTGGATATCAGTTTCGGCGGTTTTTCGATGGATCGTCGCGATGCGCGTCATGTGATTGTCCTGAGTTTATTTGGCCATTGAGTGCGGGTAATTTGCGTGTGCATCGATTGCTTTCGAGAAGGCGATTCAGACGATTTCCTTCAGTGCGTTCAACAACAAATCAATCTCGGCATCGGTTCCGACAGTGATACGAAGTCCATCCAGTCGTTGGTTGTTAGCCCAGGCCACATCGGGGAAAGTCATGTACCGAACCAGAATTTTACGTGCTCGCAATGCTTCGTATTGAGCTTTATGTTCTCCAGTTGGGTGTGTTGCCCAGACGAAATTGGCTTGGCTGGGGACAACGTCAAACCCGAATGAATTTAACGCATTTGAAAGGCGTTCTTTGGTGGCTCGAATCTTTGACACGTTCGCTAGCATCCACGCCTGATCTTGAATTGCAGCAGTTGCTGCCGCCAGCGAAATCGCATCGCAGTTATAGCTGTCTTTCATCTTTCGCAGCCCGGCGATGATTGTCGGGTGGGCCATCGCGAATCCAAATCGAATCCCGGCCAGGCTGTAGCTTTTGCTGAACGTCCTGGTAATGACGACCTGCGATCCGATCGTACTGTTCAACAACTCGCCCCGGTGCGGGTAGTCCGCAAAATCACCGTAAGCTTCATCGAGAACCAGAACTCCACGCGGTGGCGTGAGCGAGATGAGATCGTCCCAGGTCCACCGGTTGCCTGACGGAGAGTTCGGGTTTGGAATGAAGACTAATTTACACTTCTCAACAACAGGCATCACTTTGTCGAAGTCCCAGGACCAATCTGGTTCCAGGGGCAAGCGAACGCAAGGTGCGCCTTGCAAATCGGCAAGCGTTTCGTAAAGAATATAGCTTGGGTATGGAAAGGCGACCTGATCGCCGGAACCGGCAAACGAACGAGTGAGAATCGTCAGGACTTCGTCGCTTCCATTACCGGGAAGAATCCAATCTGGATCAACACCAAGGACCTCGGCGGCCGCTTTACGAAACTTTGTTCCGTGCGGATCGGGATACATATTCAGCCGGCCCCGCGCGGCGTCAAAAATAGCTTCAACGACGAGCGGTGACGGAGGGTAAGGATTTTCGTTTGTGTTTAATTTAGTCCAACCGCTTTCTTGCGGTTGCTCGCCCGGCATGTACCCGGCAAGTCGATCAATTTCAGGTCGAAAAAAGCTCATGGTTTCACTGGTGTTTTTGCGGGAACGAGATTAAGAGATTGCTTCAAAAGGATTCCATCGGTGAATGTTCAGCCGAGTAATTCGGTGACTCTTCCACGATTGAAATGTCGTGTGGATGACTTTCGCGAACGGACGCCGGTGTAACCTGGATAAAACGGGCTTCGGTTCTAAGCTGGTCGATCGTTTGAACTCCACAATACCCCATCCCGGCTCGCAAGCCGCCGATCAACTGGTACAAAACGCTAGGTAACGAACCCCGATATGCAACACGACCTTCGACACCTTCCGGAACCAGCTTTGAAGGTCCTTGAGACCGAGTCTCTTCTCCGTTTGATTGACGGTATCGCTCACTACTCCCTTTCACCATCGCTCCTAGTGAACCCATTCCTCGATAACGTTTGAAGCGGCGGCCTTGATAAAGAATTGTTTCGCCGGGACTTTCGTCCAAGCCCGCTAACAGGCCGCCTAGCATAACAACGTGGGCACCTGCAGCGAGGGCCTTCGTAATGTCGCCGCTATAGCGAATGCCACCGTCGGCTATAATCGAAACGTGCGTGCCGACTGCTGCTTTAGATGCATTGGCGATTGCTGTGAGTTGCGGCACACCGATCCCCGCAATAATGCGCGTAGTACAGATCGATCCGGGACCGATACCGACTTTCACGGCATCCACTCCGGCTCGAATCAATTCACGCGCTCCTTCAGTCGTGGCAACGTTCCCTGCAATGACGTCGATATTCCATCGGCGTTTGAGCTCTCTGACGGTCTCGACAACATTCTTTGAATGACCATGAGCGCTGTCGACACAGAGAACATCGACGCCTTTTTCGATCAGACTTTGAGCCCGTTCATAGTCTCCGACGCCAATTGCGGCACCGACTCGTAATCGACCACGTAAATCTTTTGCAGCTCGCGGATAACGCAGGTTCTTGTCGATGTCTTTAATCGTAATGAGGCCTTTTAATTGATAATTCTCATCAACAAGCAACAGTTTTTCGACCTTGTTTTCAAGCAGAATCCGCTGGGCATCGGCGAGCGTTGTATCTTCCTTGGCTGTGACAAGGTTGTCCTTGGTCATGACTTCAGAAATGGGTGTGTCCTTGTCTCCTGACGGCATGAAACGGAGATCTCGTCGAGTCAATATTCCCATCAGTCGACCGTTACGAGTGACAGGGACTCCTCCGATGTTCCGTTTTTCCATGATGTCCCACGCTTCGGCCGCCGTCGATTCGGGAGGAAGCGTTACGGGATCGACAATTACACCGTGCTCAGCGCGTTTGACTCGTTCCACCTGCATCGACTGATGCTCAGCGGACATGTTCTTATGAATAATTCCGATTCCACCTTCCTGAGCGATGGCAACCGCCATATCGCTTTCGGTCACCGTATCCATGGGGCTGCTGACGATCGGAACATTGATACGGATATTTCGCGTTAATTGGGTAGCAACATCGGCCTCATTGGGCATGACTTCACTGTAGCGAGGTTCAAGCAGAACATCGTCGAATGTGATCCCTTTATATGCAATACGATCTTCCATTTTGGCTCCCCTGCCTCATTGTCCGTCAACAAACTCTTTCGTGGATGCAAGTGTCACGCCTTGCAAGCGGCGCTGCAACCGATTCGACAATTCTACAAGCTGATCAACGTCAAGTTCTTCAGCTCTCGTATCAGGTGGAAATTTCATCGATTCCAGCACCGAGTCAATCTCTGATTTTGACAATCGTTCTTTCAACAGGTTCACAACGACACCGCGCAAGACCTTGCGACGTTGGGTGAAAATATCCCGGAGAAAGAGTTGGAACTCGCCCCGATTCACGATTTTCAAGCTTTTGTCGAGATTCGGATCTATACGGACAATTGCTGAATCGATCATCGGCCTGGGCCAAAACACGCTCGGCGGAAGTTTCCGAAGCATTTTCAAATGGCATTGAGACTGCAAGAGCACCGACAACGCGCTGTATTCACTGGTACAAGGTTTGGCCAGCATTCGCTCTGCCAACTCCCATTGAATTGTGACCACCATCAATTCCCAAGGAAGATCGCTGGCAATCAGGTTGGAAATCACGGGCGTGCCAATGCTGTAGGGCAGGTTTGCAACGAGTTTCAACCGCCGCTTCGGATCAACGGCCAGCTCACGACGAACGGCATCCATAACAACCGGAGCGATCTCATTTTTGCTCTTTAATGCGTCCGTGTGCAACATTGTCACATTGCTTCGCCCGGCGACCGCCTGGCACGCAAGAGCGTACATATTCGAGTCGTATTCGACGGATATAACAGCTGCTGCAGCCGATAAATAAGTCGTCAGACCACCAGTTCCCGCTCCCACTTCCAGAACAACATCATCCGGGCCAAGTCGAGCCTCATGGATGATCATTTCCAGAAGATTGAGATCAATCAGGAAGTTTTGACCCAGATCCCCGCGCGGATGCAACCCCAGTTCTTCGAACAAGGAAATCAAATGCGTTCGTGTCTGCCGCTGCGGTGAGTTCATGAAAATCCGTTAGTTTATTGTCGATCCAATAGTATAGTCAAAAGTCCGCAAGAAATCGCACTATCAGTGACCAAGTTCAGCATCAGAATTGTCGCATGGTATTGATTCGCAGGACAAAAAAAAGACTTGACGTTAAACTTCAAAGTCTTGCGACAGCATTCGTAAGTATTTTTGAGTTTCCGTTTGCGAATCAAATACCGCAAGACAGTCAAACTGTGAACAAAACGGCAAAGTCAAACTCCGAGATCCCCTTTTGGGAGAATCCAAGTGAAAATCGAGCCACTCGATCTGAGTCAACTGAAAGTATTTCCTCTATCGGAGCGTAAGAGTTTGACTCGCGCGGATGAAATCCTGATCGATCCGGATTTGGAAGCTAAACCTTGTCCCGAACGAATTGTGCCGCTCATCAAGCAGTGTGCAAAAAATATTCTCGCTGCTCGCGAGAGAAGCGCCAGCATCATGCTGATCTACGGAGCCCATTTGCTTCGAAACGGTACCGCCAGAATTCTTGAACGAATGATGGATCGCGGATGGTTGACCCATCTTGCCACTAACGGAGCCGGTACGATTCATGATTGGGAATATGCATGGTTCGGTGCTTCAACCGAGAGTGTTGAGATGAATGTCAGTAACGGGACGTTCGGCGCCTGGCATGAAACCGCATCAAATATCCATCTTGCCTTGATGGCAGGAGCACTTGAAGGACTGGGTTACGGAAGTGCTCTCGGCCGATTAATCCACAAAGACGGAGTGACATTGCCGACCAAATCGCAGCTTGAAAAGGAGATTGTTTCGTCCCCTGCCCATCCACTGACATCAGCAAAATCGGACTTACTGCGAACCATGGTCGAGCAGAAATGGCCTGAGGGGCCAATTCATATCGAACATCGCTGGAAGCACGCTTCAATACTTGCCCAAGCTTACCGACACGGCGTTCCGGTAACCGTCCATCCAGGAATCGGGTACGACATAATCTCGAACCATCCAGTCTTCAATGGAGCTACAATCGGTCGCGCCGCAGAATGGGATTTCAAGCTGTTTGGTGGCTCGGTTGAAAAGCTCGACGGGGGAGTCGTTCTCTCCGTCGGCTCGGCCATCATGGGGCCGCAAGTGTTTGAGAAGAGCGTTAGTTGCGTGAATAATCTCCGTTTACAGTCCGGGCGACCCGTGGTCAATGGTCATCATGTTTACGTCGTTGACCTTCAGGACGGTGGCGGATGGGATTGGACAAAGGGTGAGCCACCGAAATCGAATCCGGCGTACTACCTGCGATTCTGCAAGAGTTATTCGCGAATGGGCGGAGCGATGCAGTATCTGCAGTGTGACAACGCCATGTTTATCCACAACCTCTATCATGAGCTTCTTCAAGGATAATACGGCGAAACCAGACGAACTGCACATCTTGGGCTTTGTTCCATAGGTTCTATTTATTAAGGCGAAAGCGTGAATTCCTCCCTTGGTTTTTTGCACTCCGGAATTCTCTGGTATTCGCCAGTTGCCGCCTTTAGACTCATCCGACTTCACTATTTTGACATCATCAGGATTATCGGAATGCAGCGATTTCAATTGTTTCGTATGTGCTTGATGGCGGGTTTTGTCCTGTTGTTTGCTAGTCAAGCCTCGGCTTATAAACGAGAAAATCGAATTCCGTTGTCCGGCTGTCGCGGTCATTTTGCTGGCTCTGGCACAGCCCGCTACGTTTCCAATCGAGATGAACCAAAAACTCCCAACGGGGAAGAGTTGATTGTCGAAATCAAAAATGTCCCCTTCAGGCCAGGAACAACGTTGGTGGTTTATGTCACAGACGAAGCGGTCGGCACGATCAAGCTCGACGCGAAACAAGGGGGGACGTTGAAACTGAGCTCCTCGTACAACAAATTTGTCCCGCCGCTTGATGAGAGCACCAGTGTCGTCTTGAAAACAGTTGATGGCCGTATGGTGATGTGGTGACGTCAACTCAGGGCTCGGGGTCTCCGTCAACAGCCGATACGAATTCTCGGCCCGACAAATCCAGTTCGGATGTTGAGGAGCGTTGGCGCGTCTTCTGGGTGTTTCTGGAGTGGTGTATCCAGCGAGAATCGCTGAGGCTTTGGAATTACGCGATTTTGCTAGTGCCGGTTTTGACATCGGGCTATTTCATTCGAAACCTTTTGTTTCGAGCGTTTCCCGCTCAAGGTCCCGCGTTGCTGGAAAGCTTACTATTAATCTCGGCATTTTTTATCTTTACTGGTGGAGTCATCCATGCATCAAAGGCTGTCTGCTGGGAGGTTTCACGTGAGCTCAGGGATTTGGTTCGCCTCACAGGAATAGAGCCTTCGACCCTACTCTGGTGCCAGTCGTTGTCGCGATGGTGGACGATCGCCCTGTCGATCATTCTGATTCTTCCATTGGCGATGTACGCAAGGACCATGGGAGCTATATCAGCTGAACGATGGTTTGCCGGGCTATGTTGGCTCTTGCTGGTGACCATATTGTCGGCGGGATTCGCCGTGTTTGCGAGCGTCACATCGAATCGGGCGAATAACGCAGAGACAGCTGCAGCGACCGGAACATTCCTGCTCATGTTAGTCTACCACATCTTCTTTTGGGGGATGAGTGCGATGATCGGGCTGACCGCGTGGTATCTGAACGGTAAGTCGGTGCCAACCGTCGGGTCGATAGGAGATCAGGCAGCCATACTCCCGTTGAGCTTTACACCAGTCGTTGGCGTCTATCGTGGACTGAAATCGCCAGGAACATTTTCCCCCCTCGATCCAACTTTTTTTCTCCATTTTTTCACAGCATTCCTTTTTATGTGGGCTGCAACTGTCGTTATCAGGAATCGCCTTCGTGTTACGACGCAGGGTGACGAGCGATTAACGGAACCAGGAATTGTGCCGCGAATTGTGATCAAACATAACTGGTTGAGGCCTCGTTGCGGTGACAGGCCTTTTTTCTGGAAGGATACTTATATCCTTGGCACTGGACGATGGACACAGGTGTGGTGGACAATCCTCTGCGCCTTAGGGCTTCTCGCGCTGATCGGTTCAACCCTTAGAAACGTCAATAGCTTCGATGCAATACCTTTGGTTCTTGGAATATCGACGGTCAGCGTCTGGCCATGTGTGATCGCCGCTCGATTCGACGCACTGCTAACAGCCGAGTTTCGAGGTAACACATGGAACAGCTTAATGCTGCTTCCGATTGATCCTCGCACCCCGATCATTGCAAAAATTCAAGCGGCAGCGTGGGAGCGAAAGGCAATGTTCGTTCCTGTCGTCGCTGGTGCAGCGATCGCCAGCTTTTCAAATGTGACCGCCGTGATGATGGCGGCAACAATATCCTTGCTTATGGGGATTCTGATGATTGAAGTTTCGATCTTGAATCAGTTTTATCTGAAGTCATGGTGGGTGGGTCCCATCACAGGATTTGCCGTCGTCATGATGATTATGGTCATAGCTGTCATCTGGGTCGCTTATGGTGTCGCATCAGGCTTCGTGTTTACTTGTCTCGCGCTCGGCTTGTTCAATTTCTGCGTTTATCTCCACATCGCCTGGCGACTGGAACATTGGACGGAAATCTAGTCGATTCAGGTCAGAACGTCGGTAATGACATTCCCCGCGACGTCCGTCAACCGATAATCGCGACCGTTGAAGCGGTAAGTCAATTTCGTGTGCTCCAACCCCATCAAATGCAATAGCGTGGCGTGAAGGTCATTCACGTGAACTTTGTTTGTCACAGCCTTATACCCAAACTCGTCGGTCGCTCCGTAATGAAAACCGCCTTTGACGCCGGCACCTGCCATCCAGATCGTAAAGCCGTTCGGGTTGTGGTCGCGGCCTTTCGAGCCCTGCGAATCGGATGTCCGCCCGAATTCGCCGCCCCAGATCACGAGAGTTGACTCAAGTAATCCCCGAGCGTCGAGATCTGCAAGCAAAGCGGCCGCTGGCTGGTCCGTGTGCAGACCGTTTGACCGGTGGTTTGTCTCAAGATCCGAATGACAATCCCACGGAACATCGTTGA